>NZ_JBALEQ010000081.1:0-23890 GCF_036917775.1 Nostoc sp. | reverse complement strand
TGTTCGACGAGATTCATACTTGTTAGCTATCCATTTATTTCCACCCTATACAAATCATTATTATTTTTCTCTCGTTGTATGAAACCACCCTGCTTCCCTACAAGAGAAGGGGTTGGGGGTTAGTCTGTCTCAATACTTGTCGGGTTTTGGGGAAAAGAGGAAGGGGAAAGCTGATCACTTGAGCAAATCTAGTGGCTCACAAAAATTGTTTACGCCTTGTTTGAGGACATATATCAAAACTGGCGTTGCCAAAATCTTGGGAAATGTCGGCATTGCTTTTAGATGTTCCATCATCTTTTGAGGTGAAGTATTAAGCAAATCTTCCCGGTATTCTTGTTCGCAAATAACCACACGCCATTTTCTAGCCAAGGCATCTAGCCACTCAGAATTTGCTCTTTCTGGTTGTTGTCCTGCTCTAATAGCTAGCGTCATCGCCGCATCTTCTAAATCTCCATCACAGTCTTCAATCAAATCCAGCGCTTCCATATCGCTAGGATCGTCAGCCAATTGAGAGCGAAACTGTGCAATTTCTTGAGATGTTACTTTAGTCATGAGTCTTTGACAAGGCTAGCAATCGAACATTCAGTTATGCTACATCATTTCACAAAATTCCTGTTATACGTTTTCGCGGCACTTTCAAAATTCAAAATGTCTGTGAGAAGGTTCAGTTAAGAATTAAACTGTGCCATATTTAATTTTCATCTAGTAGTCTGCCAACCCAAAAATGCTGCGTGATGGCTGGGGAAAGGGTAAGGGGTAAGGGGTAAGGGATTTGAAACCTTTCCCCCTTCTCCTTTACCCTTTACCCCGCTAAGTTCACTTGGCGAACTATTAGAGAGCGCTCATGTTGCCCACCCCACAAAGACTGATATTTAATTAGGTTATGCAATTTAAATCACTTTTAGATGATCGGTGGGAATTTTAGGCGTGTAGAGGGCAGCCCTCTAAATATTGACAAATAGTACACTATGTGAGTTTTCTAAGAAGGTAAGACTAAAACTGCACTTAAGCGCTTATGTTATCTCCCCTATTTGATGCTTTTGTAGAGGCAAGCCCCGTCAGTGTAATGATGCGAGTCCTAATGGAAAACATTTTTAATTCCTCGCGAATGAATCAAATATTTGATACATCAAGCGTTCGCCAATACTCTCAAGAGCTACTGTTTTCGACTCAGGTGGATTTGATGAGTCTAGTAGTGTGTGGGATGTATCCCTCGGTTCATGCAGCCTATCAGAAGAAGGCAGTGGAGGTAAGTGTCAGCGCCACAGCGTTATACAACAAACTGCAACGGATTGAACTGCCTGTAAGTCGGGCATTAGTGCATGAGACAGCATCTGACCTCCAGCAGTTGCTGTTGATGTTGAATGTGGAACGCCCCAGTCCTCTAGGAAAACAATATCGGTTGCGGATTGTAGATGGCAGTTGTTTAGCCGGAACCGAACGCAGACTAGCAGCGCTGCGCCCCCATGCAGCCAAACCATTACCAAGGAATTACAATCGCCATTCTCGACCCAGGGACAAAACTGGTGGTTGATGTAATTCCTTGTGAAGACGGTCATTCCCAAGAACGCTCCAAGTTTCATCAGGTTTTGGCACAAGTGCAACCCCAACAGGTATGGATTGCAGACCGTAACTTTTGTACCGCAGGATTTCTCCATACTATTGCCAAACTTGGAGCGTTTTTTGTGATTCGTCAACACGGGGGTTTAGGATACCAGCCTTTTGGTGAGTTACAACCTGTTGGGTTGTGCCAAACAGGAACTGTGTTTGAACAACAGGTGGAAATTGTCCATGAGGGAGGGACTTTTCGGTGTCGCCGTATCGTAGTCAAGTTGACTCGTCCCACCCGTGACCAAGAGTGGGAAATTGCCATTTTTACCAACTTACCACCCACTGACGCAGACGGCATTCTGGTGGCACAACTCTATCAAGGACGGTGGAGTGTGGAAACTTTATTCCAAACTGTGACCCAAAACTTTCATGGAGAAATTGAAACCTTAGCTTATCCTAAAGCTGCCTTATTCTCCTACTGCATGGCACTGTCAGCCTACAACCTTTTAGCGACACTTAAAGCAGTTCTTGGCAGTGTACATGGGGTAGACAAAATCGATATTGGGCTATCCGATTTTTACCTAGTAGATGATATCCATTCCATCTATCGGGGCATGATGATTGCTATTCCTCCGGTTCATTGGCAATTCTTTGAGGAGTTTACCGACATTCAGATGGTAGACGTTCTCCAGCATCTAGCAACCAAAGTACATCTCAAATCTTTTCGCAAACACCCCAGAAGTCCCAAAAAGAAACGACCACCACTCTCTGTTGATGGCAAACATTCCCACTGTTCCACTACTCGAAAGCTCAAGCAATACAAAGCATCTCTTGATGCTATCCCGTGAAGCAATTTCATAAAATATGTTATTTGTCAATATTGAGAGGGCTGGCGTGTAGAGGGTTAAAATTCCGGTCTTTTTTAATTAAAAAGCCTCATCTTTCAATGAGGCTTTCACAATTGTTAATTAAGAGATGAAGTCAGCAGTACTAGCGTAGCGCTCTGAGGGTAACAGACCGTTGTAACTGAGCTAAAGCGCGGTTATAATCCAAAATTGCTGTGACTCGATTACCTTCAGCCCTTGTGAGGTCGTTTTCAGAGTTAATAACATCAGTTTGAGTTCCTACACCAGCTTGGAATCGCAAACGCGCTAAACGTAGAGCTTCTCTAGCTTGTTCTAAAGCGGTGTTAGAGGTTTGAACATTCTCCAAACTAGATTGCTGGGTAGAATAGGCTTGTTCTACCTGGAAGCGAATTTGGTTGCGCTGTTCAGCAAATTGAGTTTCTGCGATCGCAATATTAACACTAGACTGAGCTGCCCTTGCTCTTGCCGCTCCCCCATCATACAAATTGATGGTGGCTCTAACTCCCAATGAATAACCATCGGTAACGCTGACACTATCATTGAACTGGTCTAGTAGGTTGTAACTACCTACCAAACTAACTTGAGGCCCCAGTTCTGCAAGAGCCTGTCTACGCTGTTGTTCGCTGATATTGCGTTGTGCCAACTGCTGTTGCAATTCTGGACGATTTTGATAAGCCAGCACAATACTTTGTTCTAGTGTTGGGTTCCAAAGACCAGCTAATTGTACAGGGTCGGCGGCACTAATATTTATTCCCTGGGGCAAACTTATCCGAGTTGCTAATTGACGACGGGAAATTGCCTGCTGGGATCTAGCATTAGTCAAATCTTGTTGGGCATTTGCTAAATTCACCTGCGATCGCAACACATCGAACCGCGTACCAACCCCAGCTCGCTCTAAAGCTTCCGCATCACGCAAACTAGCTTCGGAGTTTTGCACAGCCGACTGAGCAATACGTACTTGTTCATCCGCCTGTTGCAGATTGTAGTAGTCAGTGGCAACATTTAAACGGATTGTCTCAGACTGAGTTTCTACAGCCAATTCATTGAAACGTACCTGTTCTTCAGCCGCTCTGATGCTAGCTTGCACTCTTCCAGAAGTGTAGATGTTATATGACAGCTGTGCTTGACCGGAAAAAGATGTACTAGCTTCATCTGGCGATGAGATACCCGTCTGTTGTTCTTGGAGTTTCGACGAGAGCTGACTACTGGCAGACTGACTACGAGTAATATCAGCACTAATTCCCAGAGTTGGCAATAAAGCAGCTTGTGCCTCACGTAGAGCCGCTCGATTGCGTTCTAGCTCCAAAATAGACACCTGTAAATCGTGATTGTTACGCCGTGCTAGCTCCAGAGCTTGTGCCAAAGTAATCGGCTGATTTCCCTGAAGTCTCACTTCCTCCGGTTTGGTAGGAAACTGCAAGGGATTTGAGCTAGGAATCAAGTTCTCGGGAACTTGCACCGGACCTGATGGCACAGGAGTTATAGTTCTCGGCACAGTGGAAGGTTGTACTGGCTCTGATGGTGCAGGAGTTACGGTTCCTGGTACAGTGGGAACTTGTGTCGAATTTGCCGGAATCGAGGTATTATTCTGAGCAATGCGGCCAATAGCATTTTGTTGTAAACAGGTGTTTGAAGCCAGTAGCAAAGCCGCTGAGGAATCAGTCTTGCTTTTCCCTGACTCCTGTGGACATCTTGTTGCTGACAACAGTTTTGCTGATTCTCCACCTGTATCTGAAGTTTGTAAAAATGTTTGCAACTCAGTAACAGCATTTTTCTTTTTAACCACTGGCTGCTGTGCAGAAGACAGTGGGAAAATTTTTCTTTGGACAGAAGAGGGTTTTGAAGTGTAGTTGGGAACTACTATGCTCTCTGATTTCTGCCCAGAAATGCTTGAGTTACTCTGTTTTTGGTTATTTTGAGCAGAACGGCTAACATCTAGCTGTTGCGAAGGATTAGAGGTAGGTGTCAAACTGACAAATCTACCTTCATCTTGCTTAAGTACTTGTTTTATTGGCACAACAGTATTTCCAGCCGTAAATACTGGAATACTGTTATTACTTAAAGGCTTCATACTAAGTTTAGTAAAACCAAAACCAGGTAGTAGGGTTGGAACACTAACATTTGCACCATGCGGCAATTGCGTATTCATCATATCTACGACCGAGCTTTGACCATAAGTAGAAGTCAAAACACTAGGAGAAGAAGCCAGCTGTACCCCAGTTAGTTTTACAGTACCAGCCCAAGCAGGCTGAGTTGTTAAAACCGCTGCCGTGACACCAGGCAAGAAGCTATAGAATAATTGCTGTCCTTTCACCGCATCCCTCACACGAAAATCAATCTAGCGGCAGAAAACCTTTCTTCACCACAGAATATAGCACGATACTAAACTTAGGAAAGAATATACTACGATACTAAATTTAGGGTTCGGAACTCTGTTTGTCTTCAAAACGTCTAACAATGCGAGAAAGTTCCGCCTTTTCATCGATACTAACGCGAGTAGGAGCACCGCTGATAATCCGTTCGTAGTTTCTGAAAGAATCTTTAATATCGGGCCCGTCAGCAGTGATATTATACTCACGAATGCCCTTATCATGCCAAGATCCGCGCATTTTAAATACGTTAATTGCCCGTGACATCTCTCCACGAATTTCTACGTACTGTAACATTAGAATTGTATCGGTAATCGTAGAGATATGAGAGTCAGTAATCGAATGCGCTCCTAAAAATTGGTCAGTTGTGTTGGTAAAGAAACCAGTAATTTCTTCTTGTTTAGCATAACCCGTCACACCAATTACAAACTGCCTAAATGCGTTATTGCTAACTCCTCTAGCTAATGCTGATAGGGAATCAATGGCAATCCGAGCTGGTTTAAAGACAGCAATTTCTGATTTAATAATTTGTAAATGGTCTTCTAAACCAGTTGATTCAGGATAGGTACAAATTATTTTTAGTAAACCTTGCTCCTCTAATTCTTCAAAATCAATTCCCCAAGAAGAAGCATTACGAGATAGTTGGGCACGTGATTCTTCGTAAGCAAATAATATTGCCTGTTCTCCATTCAGGCAGCCATCTTGAATAAACTTACTTACTAACAAGGTTTTACCTGTACCTGTGGCTCCTGTTGCCAAAATAATAGAATCTTTAAAGAAACCACCACCGCACATTTCATCTAAGGTTTGAACACCAGAAGATACCCTGATATTAGATGAACGCTGAGTTAAACGCATTGCTCCTAGTGGGAAAATGTTAACTCCTTCATTAGTAATTGTGAAGGGATACTCACCTTTCATGTGAGTTGTGCCGCGCAATTTGAGAATTTCAACTGTGCGACGGCGGCGTTCTCCTTCTAAGACGTTGCGAACAATTACTACATTATCAGAAACAAATTCTTCCACTCCAAAAGAAGCAACGGGGCCATATTCTTCACTGCGTTCAGTGGTAATTACAGTGGTGACACTTAGTATTTTGAGACGTGCTACTAAGCGAAAAATCTCGCGTCGTACTACTCCCATCGCTTCATACTGCTGAAATACAGCTGTCATTGAGTCAATTGAAACTCGTTTAGCTTTGTATTTGCGAATGGCGTATTGCAAGCGTTCAATGAGTGCAGAAAGGTCAAAATTTCCCACGATATCTTGACCTTCTGGATCAGGAGAAGCATCAAGAATAAATAACTTGCCTTCTTCGATTAGACGCGGTAAATTCCAACCAAAAACATGGGCGTTTTTAATAATATCGCTGGGTGATTCTTCAAAAGTAACAAATACACCTGCTTCATCGAAGTAGGTGATACCGTTATACAGAAACTGAAGAGACAATAAAGTTTTACCTGTACCTGAAGTACCACTGACTAAGGTAGTTCTACCAATTGGTAAACCACCATGACTAATATCGTCAAACCCTTCAATCATCGTGCGAATTTTTTCTACACCCCCATTTTTTGGTGTCTTGTTTGGTTCTAATTGCTCGTTTTGACTCATTGCTTGATAATAAAAGGGTATTAAAAACTGTTGTTTTATTAGTAAAATTTGTACTCAATTTTTCCAGACTAATTATAAACTAAATGTTAAGCAAGTAGGGTGTGTTAGGTCACAATCTGACAAAGAAATAGCAAAAATAAATATTTTACTGGAATGCTCTACGATAAAGGGTAGTAAAGCTCTCTTGACTAGAGCAATATAATGGCTACCCTACATAGTTAAAATTTACTTTATAAACGCTATATTATATCATTAATTATTTTACTCTTCAAAATCTGCTTCACTCAGTTCTTCATAAAGCAAATCTAATCCAATCAATACTCTTTCTCGATCTGAAAGATCGCCAATAATTTTGCGAACGGGAGGAGGCAAAATTTTGGATAATGTTGGCGTTGCCAATATTTTATCTTCTTCTGCCAGTTGTGGGCTTTTTAATACATCAATCACTTTTAAAGCATAAACACCTTCAAACTCCTGTTCTAAAATATTTTTGAGTGTTTTCAATGCCCGAACTGAATTAGGGGTGTTCCCGGCTACGTAAAGCTTGAGAACGTAGGTTTTTTTGGCTTTAATCATATATTTACAGGCTAGTTACGATCGAAGAAATACAAGATGTGTTCGCACGTTGGTAATAACTAACAGTGTTAGCTTGTTCCCAGTTAAATATTAATAAATAAACTTATTTTATTTAGGAATCGAACTCCTATAGACTTCACACAAGTGAGCTAATATATCTATCAACGTTAGGCGGTAATCAAGTAAAGTTTCATTGCTTCTTCCTTCTAATTTTAGCTGGATAGAAAATTCTTCAATTACCTCCATGTGAATTTCGATTATTTGGGGCACAGGAATATTAGCATAAAATATAGTATTAATGAATTTATCAATTTTTTCTTTGAGTGTTTTATCTGTGGTAAAATAATTTATGAGTATTAGACTGTAATCTAATTTAAGCTGTCTCAATAATCCTTGCTTTTCGGCTGGATTCATCTCTTGAAAATGCTGTTGGCTTTTTTGCATCTGGCTGGCAAATACATAGACGTACTTGCTAGTGTATGCCTTACTTGGATTTTGTTGCGACCAATTTAGTAAGTAGTTGATTTTTTCAGAGGTAGTTGCAGTAACAGGTAAATTGCAAAGTTGGGCGAGAATCGCGTCAATAGATTTCCATACCCAAGCAATCCAATCTTTTTGCTTGGCTAAGTAAACTAGATTATTTAAACATTTGTTAATATCAGGTCGCAGAATCAATATCGGTAATAACATTTACTCTTTAATCTATATCCTTGATCGCCTTGACCAAGAAACGTGGGCTGATAAGTTTGGCTAACGCTTCTAGGGGAATACCTCTTGATGTGCAGTAAACTGGAGACTTTACCCCAAAATAACGCTCTGTGTTCACAGATACTGCAAGAAGGCAGTTCTTGCTGGAGGTGGGAAGTAAGAAAGCTTATGCACTAAACTTAAACTTTTTAGTTTTTTTCAACTGGATATTTATTTATGCCTGATTGTGCTGGCACCTCAAAAGCTTAATTCAGCAACTGAGTGTTAAGACTTAGTAAATCTTTGATGATGAGGCATTTGTCGCCATAAAGAGACACACTACCTAATTTATTGTTTGCGTATCTGTATCTATGTATATAAATAGATATATTTTTTAATTTTTCTCCTTGATAAGATACTTAAACGAACTTAAAGGATTGTCGCATTCTAAATCATTATAATTCCTCAAGGTTCTAAAGCGAATCTTTGGGGCCATAATTGTTGTAGCCGTCACTATTGATCGGGAGTTTAAATACCAGTAAGACGCTGGAGAGGCTAGTTGCTATAAATCAGAAACGTCGCCTCTTGGAAAAATGCACTCGTCCACAAGCAAGTGTCCATGAAGGGAAATCCCGTTGTTTTATTTAATGGCGTTGAAATAACCAGAGTTGCTTATATGAGTCTTCTTAGAGGATATGACTTCAGGCGAAAAGACCATCAACAGTTGGCAGATGGAGATGCCGGAGGTTCCCACAGGAAGAATGACCCCCAAAGCCCTATGTTAATGCTAGATTACCCGCTTTCTGACTTTCAGGCAACCGTAGCTAGCTGCCTCCAAACATCTTCTTTGGCAGTGGTGCTGGAGATTTTTGAGCAAGAGCAGTGCGATCGCTTGGTAGTAGTGAATCAGCAGCAATGCCCCGTTGGATTGCTGTATTCTGCCCGTTTAATCCAAAAATTATTAGCACATAGTGACAATAAAAATCTAAATTTACATCAACCACTCTCTACATGGGGTCAAGGTTTAATTGAGCCAATACAGACAATATCAGCTTCTGAGCGTGTAGAGCAATTAACCTTGCACTTAGGTTATCCACAAGCCGAAAAACACCAGAACTTAGATTGGGCGCTAATTGACTCTGATGGTCGATATTTGGGTCTGCTGGATAGTTCTCGCCTGTTGCGATCGCTGGCTAAGGAACGCATGGCTGGTTTACAAAGCTCAGGTATCCAGAGGTCGCGCCATGAGCATGATGCTGATCTACAGCCCCCAAGTAAAGCCAAATCATTAGGACACCAGCCACTGGTACAGTTGCTGGAAAGATTGCCTTGGCCTTTAATGTTGCAAACATCTACTGGCGAAGTGTTAGCCCGAAATCCCGCCTGGTGGCAGCAATTAGGAGCCTTAAAAGATCCAGAAGGAGTAAGGCAACAAGTGGAAGCAATACTTGTCCCCAAACCCTCCGAAAAATCTGAATATGTCACCCAACGAGCAATCAAGGTTCATCCCAATGGCAGGGAGAATGAATATGGTGGTGAAGAGGAACTGACTCAGCAAGAAGCATCACCAGATGCTGTATACAGTCGCTGCTATTTGGATAGTCAAGTGGGTACTTGTACCTGTGTTGTAGAAGTGCAAAATGGTCAGGAACGAATCTGGCAGTTTGCCAAAATTCCTTTAGATAGTCCTGAGTTTAAAGTTATGAGTGCTGAGTCAGAGGTTGTACTCAGCAATGATTTGTGGTTAGTTTTAGCTACTGATGTTACTGAACAGCAGCAGCTTTGCAAAGAGTTAGCTGCAAAAAATGCCGATTTAATTCAACTAAATCGGTTGAAGGATGAGTTTTTAGCTTGTATTAGTCATGAACTCAAAACTCCCCTAACTGCCGTTTTAGGATTATCGCGCTTGCTGGTGGATCAGCAGTTAGGAGAACTTAATGAGCGTCAAGCTCGTTATGCAGGACTAATCCATCAAAGTGGCCGCCACCTGATGAGTGTGGTTAATGACATTTTAGATTTGACCCGAATGGAAACGGGACAAATGGATTTGACGCTGACACCAGTGAAAATTAGTGCTGTGTGCGATCGCGCCCTATCGGAAGCCAAAGCCATCCACACTCAAACTACTAAAACAACATCCCAAACTCAAGAAAATGCCCGTTCATCTGCTCCCCAATTCTGCCTTTCCATTGAACTAGGTTTAGATGAAATGGTGGCAGATGAGTTGCGCTTGCGCCAGATGCTAGTACACCTACTTTCCAACGCCTTTAAATTCACTGAAATATCCGGCGAAATTGGACTGCGGGTGAGTCGTTGGGAAGGATGGATTGCCTTTACAATTTGGGATACAGGTATTGGCATTCCAGAACACCAGCAACACCTAATTTTTCAAAAATTCCAACAACTAGAAAATCCCCTTACCCGCCAATTTGAAGGCACTGGTTTGGGGCTAGTATTAACTCGGGCCTTAGCTCGGCTCCACGGAGGAGATGTCAGCTTCTTGTCTCGTGAAGGCAAAGGTAGCCAGTTTACACTACTTCTGCCGCCCAGTCCCCCGAAAACAGGCTTTTCGGAGCCAGAGATGGTAATCAGAGCAGACGAGAAGACACGACACCAACAGACACGGGAAAACACCGCAGCCACTCGTCAGCAGCTCAGTACGCCTACACAGCATCATCCTGCGAGTTCCCAACGGTTGGTCTTAGTAGTCGAGGCAGTAGCCCGGTATATTGAAGACTTGACCGAAAAACTCAAATCTTTAGGATATCGGGTAGTAATTGCGCGATCGGGGACAGAAGCAGTTGAAAAAGCTCGGCGCTTGCAACCAATAGCAATATTTTTGAATCCGTTGCTACCCCTCCTATCAGGCTGGGATGTGTTGACTTTACTAAAATCTGACACCGCAACCCGTCATATATCTGTAATAGTTACCGCAACGGGGGCCGAAAAGGACAAAGCATTTGCTAACCGAGCCGATGGTTTCTTAAGTTTGCCAGTGGAGCATCAGGTATTGGCACCAGTTCTCGAAAAATTATGTGCTGCACAAGTAGCTTTGCAGGTAGGGTTAGAAAATAGCGCCGTTATCCCACCTAAAACCCCACTGCGAATTCTCAGGTTGGTGAATCCCCAGTTGGAATCGGTTAATCCTCACCCCTCACTTCGAGAACATCGGGTGATTGAAGTAGATGATTTAGATCAGGCAGAGCTTTTGGCGCGGGTATGGCAATTTGATGTCATTTTGCTAGATGTCGAAACTACCACCGCCCAAATTTATCTGCAACAACTAATCCAGCACCCACGTTTGGCGGCTCTACCATTGGTTACTTGCGATGTTGCAACTACCTTAGTAGCTTCTAAAATACCAGGGTTATCTGTATTTCCTTACTTAACACCATTTACCAAAGACAACAGCAGTCGCATCGAAAAAACAGATGCCTTACTATCAGTACTGCAAATAGCTTCTGGTATTTGCTGCCCTCCTAACATCTTGGTTGTGGATTTGACAATGCTGCGTGATTTTCCACAGGTAAGACGTAAGCCAGCTAAGGGCTATCGGACAGCAAAAAATTGCTCAATTAGTAGTGAAACTGCTGAAAGGGGATCTGAGTGGTTCCAAGCTTTAATTCAGTATTTACAAACAGCAGGCTTCAAAGCGGCAATGAGTCCCTGTTGGGCAGAAGTATTACAACAAATTCGCCACCAAAGCGTTGATTTATTGCTAATTTGTTTAGGAGAATCCCCTATTCACAAAGATGTGCTAAGAGCTTTGAAAACATTAGGAGATTCACCTGATAAATTACCACCAGTTTTGGTACTAAATCAGCGATTAAATCGCCCAGACACCAATTTTCCGGTTGGGGTAGCTTATAAGGAAATTGACAAGCAGAAAAAGAATGGTTTGGAATCGATAGAAACTGTTGTTGGTGCGATCGCTACCCAAATATTACCGCGATCGATATCAATGGAAGACCTCTTAAACCAGATCAATCAAGCCTTAGCTGTCAATGGTTACAATGGCAAATGTTAATTGGGTCATTGGTCATTAGTCATTAGTCATTGCTTATTCGCAAAGGACAAAGGACAAATGACTAATGACAATTTAGGATATGTCTATTTTTTCATTTTTCTTTTTCTTAAAAGGAACCCGAACTAGGTTATAAGCACCTTTGGTAGATAAACTTTTGTAATCATCGGGCTGTAATTCCATTTGTAAAAACTTTTTCTGTTCAGCCAACAGCAACAGTGAGGGAGGTTGTAATCCCTTAGCAGCCTGGTTTTTAATATGCTCTATAGCCTCTTGAGGAAGTCCTAAATAATTTACATGAATGTGGCTGTAAAATACCACACTGGGCTTTTTGAAGCCAAGCATGATCAATTCTTCATTTGGTTGTTTTGCTTCTAGAATGACCGCAGATAATTCCCTTAAGGGTAATTGACGTTCTCGATCAATAAAAAACGAAGCAGGCGTTAAGACAAAAATTATAAACGCCACCAGCCCTAATAAATTAATTCCAATAATGTAGTTCCATTGGCGACTCAGTAAAAAACCAGCAACTAAAATTGCACAAATCAACCACATTACGCCAGCTATTACTGGTAAACCAGATTTTTGAATTAGTTCGTGAAAGTTACTGATAGCTGGATCAGTACCTAATATATGGGTTATGTTAAACAGTGCTGTTGCTAGAACTGATAAAAACATTACATTCAACCAACCACTCACTCGCAGAAAAGTAGGGGAAAGGGGAGGAGTGGGGGAGGAAGAAACAGGAGATGTTTGTCTGTCTTCTGTATCCTGGAAAAAGTCGCTCCATAAAAGCGTCACTAGGATCGCTGCTGCTGGCATTAAAGGCAAGACATAACTAGGCAGTTTGGTGACAGCAATGCAGAAAAAGCCAAAGATGCTAGCAAACCAAATCCAGGCGAATAAACCAAACTGCTGAAAACGTTCAAGGGATCGCCAGTGCGATCGCTGCCAAAACTTTAGTCTTATTATAGAAACTGGTAAATACACTGAGTATGGCGCAAAACCCAGCAGCACTACTATAAAGTAAAAATACCAAGGTGCTGAGTGACCATTAACTACTTCTGTAAAGCGTTCCAGGTTGTGATAACCAAAAAAGGCATTAATATAATTCCAGCCATTGCGCCAAATTACTAAAGCATACCAGGGCACTGACAAACCGAGAATTATCAATATACCCACGAAGAGGCGCATTTCCTGCAATACCTCTCTAAACCTTCCCACGTAAAGCAAAAAGGCGGCAACAATTATCCCTGGCAAGACAATTCCCACTGGGCCTTTAGTCAAAATTGCGCCAGCAATTAGCACATAACAAGCCAAGTACCACTTATTAGGTAATAGGGCATGAGGCATTGGGGATTGGGCATTGGTTATTAATTCTGCTCCCCCTACTTCCCCTACTTCCCTGCTCCCCTGCTCCCTGCTCTCTGCTCCCTGCCCCCTACTCCCTTCCTTCCCTGCGTACCCTAAAAAGAAACATAATAAAGCTGAT
This sequence comes from Nostoc sp., assembly GCF_036917775.1. Classification (GTDB taxonomy): domain Bacteria; phylum Cyanobacteriota; class Cyanobacteriia; order Cyanobacteriales; family Nostocaceae; genus Nostoc. The sequence goes on along the minus strand of NZ_JBALEQ010000081.1, from coordinate 10,714 downwards.
GCGATACATCCGGTGAGCAGCATATCAGAGACACCGGTTCTCGCCCAAATAATAGTTTCGGGATTGAGTGCCATGAGCGCGGCGGCGATAAAAGATGTTAAGTAGCGGCGAGTAGGACGTGAAACTTGCTCTAATTCATCTTGTTTAGCCAGATACCACTGTACGGTGTAAAAAGCTAAACAAATTAAGCCAAATGCTGCGATCGCAGAAGGAAGGCGTACTGCCCACTCATTTACTCCAAGAATGTAATATGCGATCGCCTGACACCAGTAAATTAAAGCAGGTTTATCGAAACGAGTTTCACCATTGAAAAATGGGGTTATCCAATCACCTGTGACAAACATCTGGCGAGAAGCCTCGGCAAACAGTGGCTCTGTCTCATCAATCAAGCCAATATTGCCCAAATTCCACCCAAAAGCTATCCAGCCAACCACCATTAACCACAAACCCGACACAGTGACACTGAGACCTGGATTCTTTGCTATTTTGTTGAACCACTGATCAACAGTGTGCTTAACACTCAATTTCATGCTCATTAGTCAATAGTCAACAATCACTACTCAATAGTCGTTGATTATCTATCTTTTGTTCTTCCAAGGCTCAAATTAAAATTTTTTTTATTTAATACTTAACCTTAACACTCTACACGTCTTCGGCTTGGAACAATATCCAGTTGCTCGAAGCTACCCAAGATTTGACCAAATTATCACCGCCAAGCAAGCTCCTAAGTTCTATTTCAGAATTTATTAATTGACAAATTAGACAATAAATGCACTACTGAAAGCAGAATAAAAATAAGCGTAGCCCAGGTTGAGCTACGCTTACTCTAGTCGGCAGTGACTTGAAAGACGGATAATTTACGTCATTAGGATTACGCATCAAGTACAAAACCCCGCTCTCGAGAGCAGGGGTTATCTTAACTAGTAACTTCTCAAACATCCTCTAAGCGATCGCTCACCTATAACTTGTATATTTGACTTTTTAAATCTGGCAAACTCATAATTTTTACTTTTACATATCAGAGGATTTCAGAAATTGCAAATTCATCATTGATTGCAGCAATTTCTGTTGAAATCTTTGGTTCATCCACCATTAATTCCAGTTGTTCTCCCTGATTTGTGACATCAGCAAATTTATCTTTTGTATATTCACTTTCTCTGATTTGTCTAGCAATGCTTTCTAGTAGCCAAAGTTGTTCTTCTACAGACAAGGCACGGATTGAGCGCTCAATTTCTAGTAAATTCAGTGATATCATTTTGCTTCTGATTCCAAGCGGGGCGTATTTTTCAAAGATATTCTTATATGTCAGTCTATCTGGTTAACCTATAGCATCGCAAATTCTCCATCATTTTTCCCAAGCTTATCTTTTCACAAATCAAATGAGATTGCTATAAATAACTAGAAGCCAATTTTATGACTTTTTAATTAGGTATTACTGCTGAAGCAAAATGTACGCTAAACTGACTACATGAATTACGAAACAGCTCGGAAACTCCTCATAGATCAGACAATCACAACCGAGGAAAACCCAGATGCGCTGTTAACGCGTATGAAACAGGGGAAACCGCCGGTACCCGGTCAGATCACTTCAATTTTGTTGGCATTGAAAGTGGTGTTTGAAGCCCTTAAAGATGCAAAGACCCTAGACCGAGAACTGGCTTTAGCCCTTTATCAGTTAAGCATTAAAGCACAACAGCTATTTGCCGCAGGGCGTAAAGCTGGCATAGATTGGCCACCACTACTAAAGGAAGATTTGCTACGAATTTCCTTAGCATCTGAAAGTATCTTTTCAGGTATATGGCAAACCCTAGCTCCCATCAGCCTTGGGAAACTATAGAACACTATTTCAGTAACCTTCAAGTGGCAAATCAGGGGCAAAGGAAGATGAGGGAGTGAGGAAGAATAATTAATGCCCCATACCCAATGCCCAATGCCCATTACCGAATTTGCAGTTCACCTTCTAACTTGTCTAAGTCAGTTTTGAGCAAAACCGTCATTTGCCCGGTAAAAGCCTTGCCACTCTTGGGTTGAGCAATTTCCACCCAATATACATAGCGATCGCCTACTCGTAATTCTCCCTTTAAAGCTTCCCGAATGGGAGTTTTGGCTAGACGCGCTGAGTTAACTACCTTCTGGTTGGGATACTGGTAAACTACCTGGGCGCGATCGTAGTCTTGATAAATCTCCAAGCCATAAATCACCCGCAAGGATTCCTGGAGACGCGCAAATGTCATGCCGTTAATGGCATCATACATGGAAATGCGCTCACTACGAATCGTTCCACGGTCTTTAGAAAATTGCACCCTACCAGGGGGCAATACGGACGCTTGAAAAGTGAATCGTTGAGCAGCAGTATCAGTTTTTTGCACAAACAATAACTCCCCACTCCGAGGGCGGAGTGTAGGATGTGCTTTAATCCAAGTGCCTACTTCCTCTGTACTTTGCCCTGGTAAAGCATTGGCTTGGGAATCAAAAAGCGTTCCCACCCACAGCCAAGGTACTAGAGAAAAAGGCAAAATCAAACAGTTAAGCAAAGATTTTTTGAGCATTTTTCTATTCACGACTTTCATGGAAATTTCCCCATTAGGGAGTAACCATAGTCTTCCCGTTTTTCAGCAAGATTATTTCAAGTATCAATTCAGGATAAGCCGAATGGATATACGTAATTTTATTGAAACTACGCCGCCATTTGTTGAAACTAGGTTTGCGGATGAAGCCAAACAACTTGTGCTAATAGATATTACGGAAGAGAGGAAGAAGCTTTTGGATTTAGGTACGCGGAAGCTGCGACAGTTCTGCAAGGAACGCCAGATTCAAGGCTATTCTACCGTCTACAACCGTAAAAAACTCGATGGACTCGTTGACTTTCTGATCGCACAACAAGTGACTTCTGCTCAAGTAGTCGAGTTTGTGGAAATGCTTGCTTAGAATTTGATGAAAAGCCCCGGTTAGGACTGGGATTTAGAAAGTTGTCGTCAACAATAGACCTCCAGTTCAGCCCCAATAGTCAAATTATCACCACTGCCACTGCATCTTGAAAAAGGGCTATAGTAAAATGCCTGATTGTGCCATTCGTATATACAGCCTATTTTTATTAGAGAATTACTGCATCATTTCTATCAAAATATTTTGAGCGCTACGTTCTGGCTCATTTTTATTAGGGTAACGTTGGATGTAAGAGCCATCTGGCTGCAACTCCCAAGCTTGGCGATTATCTGCTAGCATTATTTTGAGAATTTTTTGTAAATTCTGCACAATATCATCATCTTCAACTGGTACAACTACTTCAACTCGGTGATCTAGGTTGCGGGTCATCCAATCGGCACTGCCGATATATACTTCATTTTGTCCGTTATTATGAAAGTTAAATATCCGAGAGTGTTCTAAAAAACGACCAATAATGCTGATAACACGGATATTTTCGCTAACTTTTGGAACTCCAGGACGCAAACAACAAATACCCCGCACAATTAGGTCAATTTGTACTCCAGCAAGAGATGCTTTGTATAAAGTAGCAATAATTTGGGGGTCAACCAAAGCATTCATCTTAGCAATAATATAACCTTGATTACCGTTTTTGCAGTGTTCGATTTCTCGCTGGATCAGGGCAGTAATGCGATCGCGCATATTAATAGGTGATACCAACAACTTGCGGTAAGAATCTTTACAGGAATAACCAGTCAAATAATTAAATAAATCAGTTAAATCTGCCCCTAAGTCTTCTCGACAACTAATTAGTCCTAAATCTGTATATAAATTTGCTGTTTTGGAATTATAATTTCCAGTCCCAATATGGAAATAACGACGAATATTTTCTCCCTCTTGACGCACCACTAGCAAAGTTTTGCTATGAGTCTTTAGTCCCACCAATCCGTATACTACATGAACACCAGACTTTTCTAATTTATTAGCCCAAGTGATGTTATTTTCTTCATCAAAGCGAGCTTTTAATTCTAAAATAACAGCAACTTGTTTGCCATTTTCAGCAGCAGTAATCAAAGAACTGACAATTTCCGAATCTCCCGAAGTCCGATAAAGTGTCATTTTAATTGCCAACACATCAGGATCGTGAGCAGCTTGAGCAATAAATTCTTCTACAGAAGCGCCGAAGGATTCATAGGGATGATGTACTAGCAAATCCTTTTGCTGAATCACCGAGAAAATACTTTTTTCCTCATCATTGAAGTTGGCAATTTGACTTTGTTGATGAAGATGACGCAGACGAGACGGAATTACTGATGCCCAAGGAGGATCTTTCAATTCAGGTAAAGGTAGCGCCGTAAACGACATTAAATCTTTTAAATTCAGCAAACCTTCTATCTCATAAATATCACTCTCAATCAGTTTCATTTCTGTCATCAACATCTGTCGTAATGATTGAGGCATTGATGGTTGAATTTCTAATCGCACCACCGAGCCAATGAATTGGCGCTTATATAACTCTTGTTGAATTGCTAATAGTAAGTCATCGGCTTCTTCTGCTAATTCTAAATCTGTATTGCGGGTTAATCGAAATAGGTGATATTCCTCAACGACCATTCCGAGAAATAAAGCTTCTAAATTGTGAGCAATTACTTGCTCTATCGGCATACCTGTCCAGTTATTTAATTTCCCATTATCTATTTGCAATTCTTGAGGTAAGGGAATAAATCGAGGCAGAATAGTGGGAATTTTGACTCTAGCAAATTTTTTTTCTCCGGTGTTTGGGGCTTTTACTACTACTGCTAAATTTAAACTGAGATTCGCCATTCGTGGAAAGGGATGGCTAGGATCGACGGCTAAAGGAGTGAGAACTGGAAAAATTCTTTGTTGAAATAGTTTTTGAAAGTAACTACGCTGTTCGGGATTAATGTCAACATAATTAAGTAGATGAATGCCTTGCGCTGTCATTTCTGGTCGAAGCGTCTGCTCAAAATAATGATGCTGTTGAGTCACCATTGGATGCAGATATTGATAAATTGCTTCTAATTGTTGTTCTGGGGTGCGACCATCGGGAGTTCGCTGAATTAACTGTGCTTTAACTTGTTCTTTGAGAAGTGCAACACGAACCATAAAAAATTCATCAAGATTAGCACTAAAGATGGCAATAAACTTGAGTTTTTCTAGTAATGGAGTCCGAACATCTAATGCCTCATGTAAAACTCGGCGGTTAAATTCTAACCAGCTTAATTCTCGACTAAAGTAGTACTCCGAGTCATGCACATTAATAGTTTTATTAATATCTTTGACTTTAGGCATATTTTGATTTACTAAAAGAATGGTATGACAATTATCAAAAACTCTCAAAACCTATATTTAACCAAATCTACCACTGACGTAATCTTTTGTATCTTTCTGCTTAGGGTTATTGAAAATAGCTTGTGTTGAGTCATATTCTACTAAGTAGCCAGTGCGATCGCCTGTTTCTGTAGCGCTAACATTGAAAAAAGCTGTTTTATCAGATACTCGTGCCGCTTGTTGCATGTTGTGAGTAACAATGACGATGGTATATTGCTCTTTGAGTTCGTGAATCAGTTCTTCAACCCGCAAAGTGGATAGGGGATCGAGGGCGGAACAAGGTTCATCCATAAGTATAACTTCTGGTTGCCCAGCGATCGCTCGCGCAATACACAACCGTTGTTGTTGACCACCAGATAAGGCTAAACCATTTTGTTGCAGTTTGTCTTTGACTTCATCCCACAAAGCCGAACGGCGTAGACTCCGTTCTACCAATTCATCCATGTTATCTTTGTAGCCGCAAACTCTGGCTCCAAAAGCAACATTGTCATAAATAGATTTGGGAAATGGGTTTGCTTTTTGAAACACCATCCCAATCCGACGACGCACCTCTATAGCATCAACTTCCGGTGCATACAAATTTTGATCGTAAAAATAAACTTTACCTTCGGCTCGAAATGACTCAATCAGGTCGTTGAGACGGTTATAGCATCGCAGTAATGTACTTTTACCACAACCAGAAGGGCCGATAAAAGCTGTAACCTGATTTTTGGGAATATTTAGCCAAATATTCCGCAATGCTAGAAACTTCCCGTAATAAACGTTGAGGTTTTCTGTGCGTAAAACGGTGTCAGTATCATTTACTGTGCTAGTGTTATTAACTGTCAAATTGTTTAGCATTGATTTTATTGGCCGCTCTATATTGACTAAGTAAAGCTTTGCGTAAAATTGTGGCGAATTGAGGGTTGAAATTTAAACGCTCTAAGGGCGCAAAGGTACGCAGAGAATTCGCGCTTATATTAATGAAATATTGTACTAAGTGCCTGGTAAATTACGCAGATGTTCTGGTAGATGGTAGCGATCGCCCAATACTTGCAGTGAGGGGCCATGAATATCAAATTTGACAATACTGACTGAAGCCACAAGGGTATTAATGCGATCGCGGTAACGCCCTAAATCGATACCTAACAGACTACAAAGTACAATTCGGAGCGTTGCTTTGTGGGAAACTACCAAAACATTACCAGTTGAATAATTTTCCTCAATCTCTGCGATCAGTATGGAAGCTCGGCTAGCAACCTGTACAGCCGTTTCTCCCCCTGTGGGTGCGTTCCAAGCAGGTTCAGTTAACCAGCGAAGATAATCATCCTGGTAGTTTTGTTTAACAAACTCTACCGTTTGATCTTCCCACTTCCCATAGCTAATTTCTCTAAGTCCGTCCCGGAGTTGCATTTCTATGCCTAGACTATCACATAATGGCTTTGCCGTAGCAAGAGTGCGCTTCATCGGGCTGACAAAAACAGCTGTCCAAGGTAGAGAGCGATAAGCAGCCGCAAATGCTTCTGCCATCTCTACATCTACTGGAGTTAATTCGGGATCTAACTCGCCGCAATATCCCCCTGTCTGGCTATAAATTGTTTCTCCATGACGGAGAAAATACAAATTCAAGCTTATACCTAGTAAGGCCATTTCCAGTTGACGATTTCTGGCTGATCAATACCGTGCTTGTGAGCATAATTCCGGTTGTTAATAATTTCGTTCTTCATCCGCTCTCTAACATAGACAGCAGCAGAACCCAGTTTTGGAACCCGGTCAATCACATCAATCACCAGATTGAACCGATCAACTTGGTTGTTGATAGCTAACTCAAGTGGTGTGTTAATGCTGCCCTTTTCCTTGTACCCGCGCACATGAATATTTTCATGGTTAGTGCGACGGTAAGCAAGTTTGTGAATCAGCCAAGGATAGCCGTGGAAGTTGAAAATTACAGGCTTATCTGTGGTGAAAAGACTATCAAAATCCCAGTCGGATAATCCATGTGGATGTTCTGTATCTGGTTGCAACTTGTACAGATCAACAACATTAATAAACCGCACCTTAAGATCGGGGAACTCATCTCTTAAGATGGCAGTTGCAGCTAAAGCTTCCATAGTCACAACATCTCCGCAAGATGCCATGACGACATCGGGAAGATCGGGTTCTTGCCCATGATGGTCATTGCTTGCCCAGTCCCAAATGCCGATGCCTTTAGTGCAATGTGCGATCGCTTCTTCTATGCTGAGAAACTGGAGGTGTTTTTGCTTATCTGCAACGATGACGTTGACGTAGTTGGTGCTACGTAGGCAATGATCGGCTACAGAAAGTAGACAGTTAGCATCGGGAGGTAGATAAATCCGGGTAACTTCAGCACTCTTATTAGTAACCAAATCTATGAAGCCGGGATCTTGGTGGCTAAAACCGTTGTTGTCTTGTCGCCAAACAGTAGAGGATAGTAAGATATTCTCTGAAGAAACAGGCGATCGCCAAGCAACTTCATTTTTGCTAATTTCTAGCCATTTGGCGTGTTGGTTAAACATAGAGTCAACAACGTGAGCAAAGGCTTCATAGCTGTGGAACAAACCATGCCGTCCAGATAAAAGATAGCCTTCCAGCCAGCCGAACAGGGTGTGTTCACTGAGCATTTCCATCACTCGCCCGTCGGTAGATAGCTCACTACCATCTGCATCTTCAGGGAGCATATCTGCCAACCAGACTTTCTCACTGACTTCGTAGATCGCACTGAGTCGATTGGAGGCGGTTTCATCTGGCCCGAATACGCGGAAATTATTCATGTTATTACCCATGATATCTCGCAGGAAGTTCCCTAGAGGCTTAGTGTTTTCCACCTCAACTGTGCCGGGTTTGACTACCTCAACTGCATTGTTGCGGAAGTCGGGCATACGCAATTCTTTACGCAGAATTCCACCGTTAGCAACGGGATTGGCACTGATGCGGCGAGAACCAATGGGAGCCAGCTTTTTGAGTTCGGGAATTAAACTACCATACTCATCAAATAATTCTTCTGGCTTGTAACTTTTCATCCAGTGTTCTAGAATCTTCATGTGTGCAGGATTACTAGTTACATCTGTAATTGGTACTTGGTGCGATCGCCAAAATCCCTCTAATTTATGACCGTCTATTTCTGCCGGCGCAGTCCATCCTTTAGGGGTGCGAAGGACAATCATCGGCCAACGAGGACGCTTGGCAACACCCGAAGTCCTGGCTTCGGTTTGGATTTTCTTGATTTCCAAAATAACTGTTTCCAGAGTTGCAGCCATCAGTTGATGCACTAGCGCTGGATCATGCCCTTCCACAAAGTAAGGTGTGTAGCCGTAGCCCTTGAATAAGTCCTCTAGTTCCTCATGGCTGATGCGGGCTAGGATAGTTGGGTTAGCAATTTTGTAGCCATTCAAATGCAAGATTGGTAAAACAGCACCATCCCGAATGGGGTTGATAAATTTATTGGAATGCCAAGCCGTTGCTAGAGGCCCAGTTTCTGCTTCACCGTCACCAACAACTGCCGTCACAATCAAATCGGGGTTATCAAAAGCAGCCCCGTAAGCGTGGGAGAGGCTGTAGCCTAACTCACCGCCTTCGTGAATCGAGCCAGGGGTTTCCGGTGTGCAGTGGCTACCAATTCCACCAGGAAAGGAGAACTGCTGGAAAAACTTCAGCATACCTTCCTCGTCCTGGCTCTTATCAGGATAAACCTCAGAATAGGTTCCTTCTAAGTATGTCGGCCCAAGGATGCCCGGAGCGCCATGACCGGGGCCTGCGATGTAAATCACGTCCAGATCATATTTTTTGATTAAACGGTTGAGATGGACGTAAATAAAGCTCAAACCGGGACTTGTACCCCAGTGTCCTAACAGGCGATTCTTGATGTGTTCGGGCTTGAGGGGTTCTTTTAGTAGTGGATTGTCCTGCAAATAGATCATACCTAGAGCAAGATAGTTACAAGCACGCCAGTAAGCATTGATTAGACGCAGTTCTTCCGTATTAAGTGTGACAGATTTACCGTTTTCGATATCTGAAACCTTTGTTTTAGAAGGAGAAATAGTCATATATTCTGAATCCTACTAATCTATTTTTAGTTAAAGAATCGCTGAACACACGATGTCTGATGACAAGCTGCTCCACGTCTACACAGTTTTAAAACCCGATGTTTCAAGACTAGATATGAATATCAAAGAAGTGATGTAGTACAGTGCATCTACCATTGGATACTACATTGAGCAATCTCAAAATGGTTAAGCGGATATCAATCTATAACTACGGTTTTACTTGCGGTTCACTTATACAACCAGCTACTTCCAATACAGGTTGCATAAGGTTAGTAATTAACAAACTCTGAAATAATTGAGTCAAAAAATCGATCTTTCCCTATTATAAAAATCTCGATTCTTAGCTAATCCAATTGTATTGCCTGCACTTCACTATTCACTACTATGCTTGTTTCAAAGTCCCTTATATCCTGATTAAAAGGGTGGAATGTGCATTATATACAGTATGACTAATTATATTATGATATATCTTCTAACTTAAACATCCAACTAAAGGTAGATAAAATACACTTTAAAAGTTAAATAAATTGCGCTGTAAAATTAGTGTTATATCTAAAAAATAGATGGGTATAAATATTTTGGTTTAAATTATAAGGAATAGCACAAACTTAGTCAATCGTTAATTACTGATTAACCTATCTATGATTTTTTATATCAAACTTTTACCAAAATGCTTCCTGATATTTTGCCAGGTCAGCCTTTTCCAATTGGCGCTACAGTTACCCCTAATGGTGTCAATTTCTCGATATTCTCTAAAAGCTGCACTGGACTCGCTACCGCTACGCTATCAGTCGGGGATTCAGACCCACGACTTTCTTGTTGACCACTAAATTTTCAATTTAATGTGGGTCTTAAACCCGATTATTCATCCGCCAGTCGCACAGAATTCAGAATGAATTCTGACTCCTGACTCCTGAATTCTGTTCGATAAAAGCCCCAACAGATTGCAGCACAAGCTTTGAAAGCATAAATAATTGATGGATAAATTTCCTGTAGAGATGGCGATTTATCGCCGTCTCTCTAACCGTCAAGATGAATTTGGTAACGATTTATATCGTAATGAATCAATTCACTCAAGAAATCAAGCCATAGCCCCTCAGAGTAGTTAACGAGGAGAGTTATCTGAAATCTTGTCCAACAACATTGCCTGATTGACTAACTTCCTCCAAAAAGAGCGCAATTAATCGATGAGTATCAGCAATGAACTTGTCAGTATGTCAAGCAGGTAGGAAATTCCAGTTCAACCGCTTTAATTGTAGCTACTCTCAACTTATCGGAAGGAACATCTAATGAAACGCATCTGAGAGGGTGACAAGGCAACTCTAAGCTAGATGGGACAAAACTTTGAGAAGATGGTGGAGACAAAAAATAGGGAGCATTTTTGTGGCTCCCCC
>NZ_JBALEQ010000080.1:0-39452 GCF_036917775.1 Nostoc sp. | reverse complement strand
TTCATCGGTTCAAACTGCTGAAATACTTACTATGTATACATTTTATCAGTTTTAAGCTCCGGTTTTTTCTGAGTTTGTGAGAAATCCGGGTACAGCTTCAATGACTCCATCATCCGAAGCATAAGCAACAACCCGCCAACCAGGTGGTACTTTATCTATCGCTTGATGATGCCAAGAAACTACAGATATGTGAGAATTCTGTAAACAGTTAGCTAAAAGACTTTCTACATCTATCTTGACAAGATGTTCTGTAGGTAAACGTCGTCCAGGCTCAGGCTCTAGACGATGTAATGCAGATGTACCGTAAACATCTGGAATGTGAGGAATTAGAGTACCCCCACAGGCGACGATGAGAATTTGTAAACCCCGGCAAATACCTAATATCGGCAGATGACGTTCAAGAGCAAACTTGCCAAGCTGCAATTCAAAAGCATCACGTTCGCGATCAACAGAATAAATAGTAGGATGATCAAAACCATTGTAGCAAGCAGGGTCAATATCTCCACCACCAGAGATGATTAAACCATCCAAAGAATCTAGAAGTTGAGCAGGCTCAACTTCTCCTGGTGGTAATAATATGGGAATGCCACCTGAAGCACGGACTGTATCTATATATTCACTTGGCAGAGAAAATGGTAATGCTGCAAGGCGACCATAAGTTGTAATCCCAATCAATGGTTTTCGAGATTTTCTACTCATCTTGATGCTATTTCACTATTTAATCCCCGTTATAAAAGTGTACTTCCGACTTCCGACTTCTTTAATGTTGCTGTAGCAACAATCCTTCATCAGTATCCAAAGCTGCGAGGGGATTTTCTATATCTATCGATGAAACAATAGCTTCTAGCTTGTCACAACTTGAGCGCACTAAACGCAAACTGGCATAAACATGAAAGTTGAGTAGTTGTTGCGCCCTTTTTCAAAGAGGAAAGCTCTTTATATGGGGGATAGGGGGAATAACTGTTAACTATTAACTGACAAGGTAGCCGTGCTAGCTGTTTAAGGAACTGGCTTGATTGAGAAGGTCAATAGCATCTTGGTCGAGATTTATATTGACAGCTTTGATGATATCGTTGAGTTGCTCAACCTTTGTTGCACTAACTATAGGGGAGGTAATGGTAGGATTAGCAATGAGCCACGTCAGAGAAACTTGGGTAGGAGTAGAATTATAAGTCTTTGCCACCTGATCAATTGCCTCTAGAATTCGTAAACCACGAGGATTTAAATATCTTTTTACAGAGCTACCACGCAGACTAATAGACAAATCTTTTTCTGAGCGATATTTACCAGAGAGAAAGCCACTGCACAAAGAGGAATAGCTAATTACACCAATTGAGTGTTCTTGGCAAATTTGTTGTAAATCCTGCTCATAACCATCTCGGTCATACAAGTTATAACGGGGCTGAAGGCTTTCGTAGCGAGGATAGCCATGCTGACGGCTAATTTCTAATGCCTGTGTCAAACGCTCTGCACTATAATTTGAAGCACCAATTGCACGTACTTTTCCTTGACGAATCAATTCTGCGTAAGTTTCAAGAGTTTCTTCAAGTGGAGTGCTTTCATCGTCGATGTGCGATTGATATAGATCAATATAATCAGTTTGTAACCTTTGCAATGAGTCTTCAACAGCTTGTTGAATGTGTTGGCGAGAAAGCCCTTTACCTTTAACACCCATATCGTTGCCAACTTTAGTTGCAATCACCACTTGGTGACGATGACCACGCTGCTTGAGCCATTTTCCTAAAATTTTCTCCGACTCTCCACCCTGATTCCCAGTAACCCATTTGGAATAAACATCAGCTGTATCAATAAAATTACCTCCAGCTTCAATAAAGTAATCTAAAATCTCAAATGAACTATTTTCATCAATAGTCCAGCCAAACACGTTACCACCAAAAGATAGTGGTGATACTTCTAGTTCTGAACGTCCAAGTTTACGTCTTTGTGTAATGACCATAAGTTTTCTCTCAAGACAGTTTTGGAATTACTTCTGCAAACTATGACTTTATAAAAAATACAATATGCTATTTAAAATGCGATAAAGCTATCGAGAAACAGTATTTTAAGAGGCACATGTAGATTATCATGGAAAATCATCCAAAATCAAGTCTTCTTATCCCTCTCCTAAGAAACCATTCTGTTTTCTTAGGAGAGGGATATCGTAATGGTCAAATACCTCTGCCAATCCAAGAGACAACTTTTAGCAAGCGTTCGTTAAGCACGTCCAATAATGGGCGGTTGTTACACACACCAGTCTGATTGTTATTAGCCAGAATAGTCTGAAAGTGCCAAAACTTATAGAAATGAAAAATATTATCTCGATTGTTTGGAATAACTGGTTAAAACCGCACAAAGAATCTTATTTACTATTTGACTCATCTGTTGCCGCTAGTGACATTGCCCTAATGCTTAACGGTAAATGGGATGGCTGCAATGGTGTAATTATGGCTTCCGGTGATGAAGTAGCTGTTAACACTGCTGCCAAGCTATTAGAAACTACATGGTGTTATCAAGGCGCATCAAAAGCTGTTTTAGGCAGAGTAACAACTGATGAAATTTTACGCCGTTATGCAATGGGAGAAAGAAATTTTGTTAATGCTAATTTGAGGTGTGCAGTACTTGCATCAGTGAAGCTGAGTGAAATTAACCTCAGTTATGCTCAGTTGAGTTGGGCAGACTTAAGTCAAGCCAATCTAAGTTATGCTGATTTAACAGCAGCAGACCTTAGCCTTGCTAATTTAAGTGGAGCTGACCTCAGTAAAGCATATCTAATGAGGACAAACCTAAGCGGGGCAGACCTGCAACAAGCTTCACTTCATGGGGCTAACCTAAGTAGGGCTAACTTAAGTGAAGTTAACCTCACTGGTGTAGATTTAACAGAAGCTAATCTAGCACTAGCAGACCTAAGAGGGGCAAATTTTTACGAATGTAATTTGAGTGGGGTTAACCTAACAGGTGCCCTATTTATTGAAAGTGACTTGGCTTTTGCCAGACAATAATCACGCCTTCAAGCGATGCCTACGGCGGGCTACGCCTACGTACTTAGAGCTTGTCATGTAACAACCTTGCCTCTTTTGAGCTAGAAATGCCTTCTCAGTAAGCTTTCTAGATAATAAATTGTAAAAGTTGTTTCTTGACAGGCTCTTAGGTGTGATTTGCTTAAGTAATCAACGATAATAAATGTACTCTCGGCTCCCGCTCATCGCCCCACTAATTCTGTTAAAATCGCGTCTTCCAGCACGTAAATTTTGAGGCAGTGCCATGTGTGCAAAGGGATTTGGGCAATCTCAACCCACCAAAATCGATAAACTTGTTGAATCTGCGGTGCGTTTAAAACGACATTGGCACAAGCCGCAGCAAGAGTGGATCAATTTGGTCTGGGTCGCAGTGCTTAGGGGGAAGGTCAAATAATGCCGTCTGCTGTGGTAGTTTGTTCTCTCACATAATGCTGATATTCAAAAATCTGAGATTTCCACTTCAACAGCGCCTCAAGGCTCATTACCGAATGGCACTAAGATAACGGCGAATCCATTATTTGTAAGGCTTTTGAGTGTGGGAGGTGTGGGAGGTGTGGGAGGGGAGGGAGGGAGGATGGAGAAGAAATCTTACTCCCCACACTCCCCACACTCCCCACACTCCCCACACCCACTCCAGGCAAACCTGAAACCTTTGTCTGAGGGAGGTGTGGGAGGATGGGGAAGTGTGGGAGGATGAGGAAGAAGTCTTACCCCCCCCACACTCCCCACACTCCCCACACTCAAAAGCCAGTTAAATCAGGGTTTTGCGCTTATCTTAGTGCCATTCGCTCATTACCAGTGTCTCCGATGTGCGTGCTGGTGTGACGGTCAAATCAGAAAATAAATTTAGCTGGTTAGGTTCCAAGGTGATTACGGGGAGCGTGCCGACTAAGTGATTATCCAAGAGAACTGACAATTAAGAGGATTTGCTTTTGGTGCCGCCAGAATAACGAAAGTGTTAGAGTATATAGCGATCGCTACGCTAAAAATGTTTTTAAAATATGGCTGATCAAAAAGATAAAGCTCAAGAAAAAAACCGCCTTGAACAGCTTCAAGATGAACAAGGCAACACTGATTCTAAACACTCAGGGGGTGCTGGCGCTTCTGGCGGCAATTCAGGTGCAGGTAAATCTGGTACATCAAAAATTTCTGCCACTGGTACACCTGATGATATCGAAAAAATTGATCAGGATCAGGAGTAAAGCTGACTCCGACGAGTCAAGGTTTAACTGGATCGTCCCTGATTAGTAACTTAACTCAACAATGGTGGATTGAATACCTTATTATTCAGTCCACATAAAATATACCCTTTTATCCAGGAATACCAGGAATTTACGCAAAACAAGTGTGCCATTCCACTTACCACCCTTAAGGCTAATTGCTTTTCTTTACCGTTGCCAACTTCCTTTAACGGTTACAAATCAAAGTCAAGGCTGAATGTTTCGCTCGGAGAATCTTCTTCTTTCTCTTGTGCTAATGGAGTTGAAGTTATTGAAGGAAGTTTGTTCGACTCAGTAGTAATCGGCGTGAAAGCTACTTGTTGTGTGGCTAATCCAGCCTTGATGAAAACAAAATAGCAGTCAATTATAAAGTAAAGCGTCTCCAGATAACTTTTACCTAGTTGTTGGGACTCTGCAAATATGCGTTCTCGGTAGTTTTCTTTAAGACGAATTTTTATCGGAGCTAAGTCAAATTTTTCTGTCATTGTGATCATTTAATAGATGTAGTAGGCGAATTCTTGGCAGAAATGGCTTTTGCCATCTCTAAAAGCCCAAAGACATTAGCTTCCACTGGGTTGTCCAGTATTTTGAACCCGTTCTTCTCTAAAAGCTTCTTAAATCCAGGTAAGAGGCAGCCTCCACCTATCGCCCAGATTTCATCCCCTTGGTGTTTGGCATCAAGTGTTAGATTCACCACTTTCTTCAAGTATTTTTCATACCAATCTTTTAAGCAAGCGCTGTAAACATCTTTGATATCAATGTCCCGGCTGTACCGAGTATGCCCCATTTCCAAACAAAATCGGATTTTGGATGCATCCCCGATTTTTCCGCCATTTAAATGTTTCATCTTTTGGGAAATATCATTGATGAGAACTTCTACGCCAGTGGGGTAGGCGGTGTGAACTTCTCGTTTCCCTTGGTTGTAACGAGAATACAGAGTCGTGCCATTGCCAAAATCTAAAATGGTTAATTTTTTCGGTAGTTGATGCCCAAACAATGCACCCATCCCTTCTAGTACGACTTTCAGGACTTCTATTTTCACCTCTGATTGTTTGCCAGCAAGTATTGGCTGATATTCTCCGTTTAGTACTTTTTGCAATTCGTCAGCTAGAGCGACATCATGTAAGCTGACGACTAATTTTAAATGCCAAGCCTTACGGTGTGGAAGATGTGCCAATGCACCGAATAAAGTCAATAATGCGTTGTTGACTTTGTTTTCATTGTTATCAGTGTTTCGGTCAAAATAATTTCCTGTACGGAAAGCTGATTCTCCAACTGTGTAAGCAGTACCGTTAAAAACGACCCTCCCAGGTACGTCTTCCATCTCGGCATTGGTTATATAGCTGGGGACACGAACAACTTCAAAGCCATCGACTAAAAGTTTTAGGCTTCCATAACCGTTATCAAAGCCAGCAGGAAAAATTTTTTGCAAGGTGTGAATGTTAGACATATATGGGACGAGTCAATACGGTTTGATTAAAAAAGTTATCTTGATAAATAATAATTGTTAATGCAAAGATTTTCTCTTGCTCCTCGGCTCCAGCCTGAAGAACTTATCATAACCTCTTGGGGGCTAAGTGGGGTAAAACCTCATTCAATCGAATGTACCCCATATAGCCCCCATATAGCCCCCATATAGGGGTCAAATTTTGCTCAAGCCTCTAAACTGCTTTGGGGTACATATAGCCCCCATGTAGCCCCCATAAATTTTTTTGAAATCTTTTCTATCAACGCAGCAAAAATTAATTTAGATCATCGTTGACTCTTTGATTTATACTTTAGTGTCAATCTTTTGTTAGCAATTTACTTGCGTGCAATATGTAGCTCTGACCCTGATCCACTTGGAAATTATCAAGGAAGGCAGGAGGCAGATAGTGCAGCGTTAGCGATTAGCGAGTCCGTGAGCGTCGGGCAGTTCTTGCTGGAGGAAAACAGCGCTGGTGCCTCTTGCCGCGACCTAATGGAGCAAGGGTTTAAGACAAGAACTCCAAATTGAAAATTTGATGAGCCAGCCCGGTCTTGTTGTTTCAACAAAGAGGAGCCAGCGCGGTCTTCTCCCAAAGGGAGAGGCTAGCGCCTTCGCGGAGCGTCTCGTAGAGAAGGGGGTTTTCCCCATGAGCGACTAGCGTTGGACTGGCGAACACGAAGGGTGGCTCTTTTTAAGAAGGAATTTGAATCCCCAACTGAGGTAAAACCAACTGAGCCTCCAGCAAGAACTGCCTTCTTCAACTACGATAAATTGGTTGCTTTTCAAGGAGATTGTAATACTTGAGATTATCAGAAGGGTTTGTAAAGAATAATTTGGAGTCAGAATACCCCATGCCCTACCCTGTGGAGTTCAAGGAAGGAAAATTTTTCCTTCCTTCCAGGATAGCGACGTGGAAAGGGAGTCTTGCCTACGGCACGCTGTTTGCGTTCGAGCGTCTTAAAATTGCTTGTTCTAAAGCACGATTCATTCACTTTTTAGTTCAGAATTATTCTGTTAGCGGATAGCTAAGGTTTAGCCCCTTCTGGCTCCTGACTACTGAATTCTTCTTCGGTAAGTTCAATACTGGCAGTTGAAAAGCAATTCAGTCTTGATCTTTAACTTCTTGATTACTATGTAATGAGTGCGTTATTACTTGCTTACAGGTTCAGCTTTCTCTACTGAATTATCATTCACACCCAAAGTCAATTCCAAAGGAGTTTTTTGAGGGTAAGCTTTTACTACTTGCCGATAAACATCATAGTTAGTAGGTAGCGTGTTCTGAGTATTACCCACTCCATAGGTCAGTTTGTACTTTACATCTTTAATCAATTCAGGTTTACCTGCCTCTTCTTGAGGTCTTTTACGTTGTTCAACTTCATCAACACTTGGTCGCGGCGGTAAAGTAGGCCACCATAGCCCACGGTCATCTGGGCCAATTACTTCTCCCGATGGTTTTACTCCATTTCGATTCAGCACCGAAGTAGTAGCAAAGGTTTCAATGCGGGGTCGTGGTTCACTAGTTAGATTATTCGCATACTTAACTTGCCAGGAGTAACTGGTGAGTGCTGTAGCTTCATACTGTTCAGCAGTAGTAGTGCTGCAACTAGTTAGTGTCAGTGCCGTTAGTGCAGTTATTATTGAGGGTAAAAATCTCATTTGCATTATCAATCGTAAATATCTTTCACCAATCACTCTTGATCTTGGTGTGTGCCATCATTCCTGCCAAGGTGAAGGAATCGCTGTTGTTGAAAGTACTTCCTTTGCTTCCAGCCTAATCGCTGTTTGCTCACAGTTGGGGCATTTTACCTTTGTGAAAATCACTGAAGGTCGTCCTTTGTACTCACCCATTACGGGATCTCCGGTGTACTCGCTGATTATCCCTTGCTTGCAGTGGTAGCACTCGAATATCACACGCCCTACCTCCGAGTTGCAATCCAGGAATTGCATGTGCTGACAGGGTTCTGGCGGTAATTCTTCTTCTTCATCGCTCTTTGTTAATTGACCCTGTTGCTTGGGCTGTTGCGGTAATTTGGATTTTCTCTTGTCAGCAGAGGTACGTTTGGCTTTACTTTTCTCTAAATGTTGCGGTTTTCCAGCAGCGTTTGTCTTTGACCTTACAAGAGGTATTACCTCTGCTTGGGCTGGCTGCTCAACTGACGGCAGATCAACACTGGGAGTAATGTTATGCTGAGAGATTGGCTGCTGTTTATCTACTGGTTTATAAGCTACAAGGTCAAGCTTTGGACTTGGGTCGTTGGGTTTTGGCTGTTGTTTAGGTGGCTTGGGCGATCGCTCGGTAGACTTCATCAGAACTTTCTTTCCTGAACTTTAGCAAATGAGTGTATTTTAACTAGCAGTTCACCTTTTAAACATTTTTACTAAGTCATAGATGAGTTTATGCACTAAAACGTATAGTTGCCACTATTCATCAGCTTTTCCCACCAACTCTTCTAGTTGAGAGAGTAGTTTATCTAACTTCGCTCGTTTGTTGGGATCATTCCAAACAGATGTTTTTTTAAGTTGTTTTCCGATTTTAGAATACCTCTGAACATAGATTTTAGTAGGTGGATTGTCTTGTTCAATGACATTGAGTTCCTGGATTTTTTGCTTAATTTCTCTGAAACTCAAGTTTTGGGATACTGCTAGGTTGAGCAAGGTTTTTCGCTGTTCTTCATTTTTAACTTGTGCGATCGCTCTAGCCTTTGTAAACTCTATTTTACCTTCACGGAGTGCTGTCAAAATATCAATAGGCAGATTTAGCAATGGTAAACGACTGGTACGAAAGGATTCTGACGAAAATTTTCCTAACCCAGATAAGACTGATTCGATAACTTGAAGTTGGAGGAAAACGTTTTCCTCCAATTGTTGATGACGGTTTTTTGCGTGATTAGCACGATTCAGTATAGAACTAACCTCTTCGGTGCTGATCTTGAGTTTGAGTGAAAGAAGCTCAAGAATTGCCTCCGTTTCTTCAATTGGGTTAAGATCCTCACGTTGAAGGTTTTCTATAAGAGCAATTTGGAGAGCTTGTTGATCGTCTAAGTCTCTAAAAACGACAGGAAGCTCACTCAATCCAATTTCCTGGGCTGCTCGATATCGCCTTTCTCCAGCAACTAACTCATAAGTTCCATTCTTTAATGGACGAACTAGTAAAGGTTCTAGAATCCCATGATCTTTAATTGATTGGACTAATTGAGATTGCTTGTCTGGAGCAAAGTAACGACGGGGTTGCTTGGCAGGAAGTTGAATTTGTTGAATAGATAATGTTTGAGAAGATTCGACACTTTTTGGATCAGTAATAAATTTTTGGGCAATGGAGGCAGAGAGTCCTTGAGTTAGTGATTGTCTTGGTTTATTCATTCAAAACCTCCAAAGATTTTTTGAATAATTGTTCAATTTCACGTCTAGCGATTCCGGCTGTTGATCCAGGTAAATCAAAGATAGTAGAATTTTGTCCATAGCAATCGGCGATGATCTGTCGTTGATGAAGTACATTTTCTAAAACGGTGACATTTGGCATTAATTGAAGTACTTCTACTGCTTCATCTTTCAATTTAGTTCCTTTAACTGCACGATTAACAAACATTACGGCTTTAGGTTCTCCTCGCCGAATCCTTTGCGCTTGTTGAATCAAATGTACAGTATCAGAAGCACTTTCAAGGTCAATACCAGCAGGTTGGCATGGAATAATTGCTAAATCAGCAGTTAAAACTAATGCTCTGGTTGTTTCAGAGAGGGCAGCAGGCCCATCAGCAATAATCCATGTATATGATTCATTTAGCTTAGGTAACTCATCCAATAGTGCATCAGGCGCTTGAATAATCTGACAAGGAATAACTTGTTCTAATCGTTTTAGCCACTTAGAAGATGAGCATTGAGCATCAGCATCTACAAGTAGCACTGATTTACCTTGTTTTTGTAGCCATCGTGCAAGATGAACAGAAACTGTTGATTTACCTGCTCCTCCTTTTTGATTGATAATTGCGATGATCGGCATAAGTAGGATCTAAATTACACAGTATAGTTTATGGTAGATTTTTCGCTTATACAGGCTTTCAGACAAAACAAGCAAGCATCAAACAGCAAGATATATATAAGTATCAGTGTTCACAAGCAGAACTTCTGAAATTCTCCTTTATATTCAAGTTGAACTTAAAAATTCATATCAATTTAACACGATTGCAAAAATACCATCTTCTTTGCAGATTGCCTATATCTTGAAGAATACTACTCAAACAAATAGTTTCAATAGGTAGCTTCTCAATTTATCTTGATTTATCTCATTCATTAAGTTTTATGCCCAGCCCAACTACTGACTTAGTTCGCTCGTACTTAAAAGAAATCGGACGCTATCCTCTGCTAACTCCTGAGCAAGAAATTACAAACGCTAGGCTTGTGCAGCAGATGATGACGATTGAGCAGCAACAGCAAGCGATCTCACTTAAACTTAACCGACAACCAACTGCAAGAGAATTAGCTATCTCGCTTGGGCAAAGTGAAGCTGAAGTAGAGTCAATCGTTCAACAAGGCCAAAAGGCTAAACAGAAAATGGTGACAGCGAACCTGCGGCTAGTGGTTTCTATTGCTAAGAAATACCAGAACCACAATTTAGAATTCCTCGATTTAATTCAGGAAGGTACACTTGGTTTGCAAAAAGGGGTAGAGAAGTTCGACCCTAACAAAGGCTACAAACTATCAACCTATGCTTACTGGTGGATTCGTCAGGAAATCACACGTGCAATTGCAGAAAAATCTCGTACTATTCGATTGCCAACTCATCTAACCGAAAGACTTAATAAAATTAAAAAAGTACAGCGAGAAAGCTTTCAAAAGCTTGGTCGCTATGCTACTGTCACCGAAATTGCTGAAGAATTAAATTTAAAGCCTAACCAGGTTCGAGAATATCTCAGTGTCTCGAAGCAGCCAGTTTCTCTGGATTTGCGTGTGGGAGACAATCAAGACACTGAGCTATTGGATATCTTACCAGATGAGAGCATTTCCTCAGACGAACGGCTCACCAAGGAACTGTTGCGCCTTGATTTGAATAATCTGCTGGCATCCCTACCCCCTATACAACGAGAAATACTAACTCTACGTTTTGGGTTAGAGAATGATCATCAACTGAGCTTAACTCAAGTTGGAGAACGCCTTAACTTAAGTCGAGAACGAATTCGCCAGCTTGAACATAAAGCGCTCTCTATTCTTCGCCGTCAAAAAAGTGATATGAAGGAGTATCTTAATTAGAATGATTTCCACTTCTACTATCATCGCAGACGTAAAGGTAATATTTCCCCAAGGCAATTATCCTTGTTTTAATCATGAAGATGATGCTCTGGCTATACTATTAGTCAAAAACAAGAAACTATATTTATAAATAGCAACTTAAAAAACTAATCAATGCCCAGCAAAACTATTGAAGTCCGAGAGTACACCGTCAGAGCGCACAAGCGGGAAATTCACACCCGTGTTTTCAACTTCGTATGTAAGCAGTGTGAACAACCCACACAACGAGAAACCTTTGGAGTTAGACCTCTATATTGCGAGAAATGTCGTCCGCCTCAACCTCCCAAGCAATCGAAAGTAGTCCCTATAGGCAAGAGGAAACCCAGAGCGATGAACTATAAGAGTGGGAAGGATATAGCTGGGTGATTTTTTGTTTTGAGGTAAGGGCGATTGCACGAAAGTGATTCGTCAACACGGGGGCTTGGGATACAAGCCTGTGGATGAGTTGCATCCTGTCGGGTTGTGTGAAACCGGAACTGCGTTTGAACAACAGGTGCAAATTGTCCATGAGGGACGGAGTTTTCAGTGTCGCCGTATTTTAGTCAAGTTAATTCGTCCTACCCGTGACCAAGAGTGGGAAATTGCCATTTATACAAACTTAGCGTCCATTGACGCTTCGGGGATTTTGGTGGCAGAGCTTTATCAAGAACAAGTTATAACTATATAGTAATATAAGTTATATGTAAAATTGAATCCTTATGTCAGAGACTCTTTCTCGAAAAAACACTTCAGAAATCCTTGCTCCCGTTGCAGAGTATTTTAAGGTACTCTCTGAAACCAGTCGCTTACAGATTTTGAGTTGTCTCAGAACCGGGGCGATGAACGTTACCGAAATGGGTGAAGCTACGGGTTTAGGACAAGCGAATCTCTCAAAACATTTAAAAGTGTTGACTCAAGCAGGTTTGGTGTCCCGTCAGCAAAAGGGAGTTAGCGTCTACTATGGGATCAGTGACCCTGTAATTTTTGATTTATGCGAATTAGTTTGCGATCGCATTGGCAACGAAATACAAAAACGGGCTAAAGAATTTGAACAGATCAAAGCCTTTAGCACCCTCTCAAAATAACTATTTCCTCAGCTTGACTGAGGAAAAGTTTCGAGTGAGTTTCCCTACTCGCCTCCCAACAAGCAATTGACTAGACATTCACTTTTAGATTCTCCTCCCAACGACGCGCACCAGTAGCACGACGAATGTCTCGCCAAATTTGCGTAGCAGCTAAAGCACCATCCCCCGCAGCAATCACTACCTGATTCAAGCCTACCTTCAAATCACCAATGGCAAATACTCGCGGGTGAGAAGTCCGACACATCTGATCGGTAACTATATTACCTCCTTTTAACTCCAGGTTTATCCCTTGTAGATAAGTATTGTGATAGCGGGAACCCATTGAAATTAGACCAGTTTCTAACTCAATCACCGAACTATCCACCAACTCCACACCAGTCATCTGGTGATTGTGTCCCAAGAATTGCTTAATGGGTGTCTCCACTAGGGGATAACCATGTTCTTGGAGTTTCTGACGCACTTGCGGACTTACTTCAAAAGCTCCGTGAGTAAAGGCGGTAATATAAGGTGTAAACCAGCTTAAGTTGAAGATCATTTCTTCAATACTTGCCTCACTACCTGCGAAGAAACCACATTTTTTATCTGTCATTTCATAACCATCGCAAATCATGCAGACGTGCAAATTGTACCCAGCATAGTCATAAACATTCTGCATTTTATCTAAAGGCGGCAGATGGTCAATAATACCACTAGCAGCAATCAAATATTTAGAGCGAAACACTTCAGAAACACTATTTACACGCCCCACCTTGACCTTGACAGCAAAGGTTTCTCCCTCATCGACTATTTCCTCAACATAAGCATTGAGGAAATCACCATCAAGTGAAGTATAATGTTTTTTCCCACTCTGCAATAAAATCCTACCTGGGGTATCTGGTGGTAAGCCCAAATAATTGTGTAATTCTTGCATCCAGAAAGACCTAGCTTTACCCTTGTCAATAATTAAACTAGAAAGACGAAAACGCTGTAAATAAATACCCGCAGATAGTCCCCCAGCACCACCACCGACAATAATCACATCATAGATTTGGTTAAGGCGTTGATTAAGGTTTTTTTTGGAAACTTTCATAGTTTTTTATCCTGTGAGTCTAAACAATTTAAGTGTTAATTAAACTTTTTGAATCTTGTTTAACGATTTCAACAGTTTTCTTCCTAGCTACTCCAGCAATATGAGGGCTGACAATGGGAAAAGAAAGATTAAACTGTTGATAATCAACGCTCTCAAAACCAACATTTTCTAAAATTTTCGTAGTTTCACGGTTGGGGTGACAATTGTCGAACATTGTCTTCCAGACTGGTTCAATTCCATCTTGAATTCTGCGCGTCCAAGTACCGCATTCAGCTGCAACATGTTCGATAAATAAGAAACGACCATCAGGCTTTAGTACCCGCCTGATTTCTCGTAAGGTAGTTACAAGGTCAGTCACAGAACAGAGAACATGGGTACTGACAACAACATCAATGCTGTTATCTTCAATCTCTAACCTTTCCGCCGATCCTAAACGTAACTCAATATTATGCAAACCAAAGCGTTCGGCTTCCTCCTTGAGATAAGAATGCATGAAAGGATTTGGCTCAATGCCAATCCAGTTGATATCAGTGGGATAATAAGATAGATTTGCCCCTGCTCCCGGCCCAATTTCTAAAACTCGTCCCTTTAAATCTGCAAAGAAAGCCTGTTTGAGTTGTGCCATAGTTTCATAACTGTTGCAACCCTGCAACTTGATGGTACTATTATCTGCGGTATTTGCTTTAGCCATTCCCCAAGCAAACAGACGTTTTAACCAGTCTGGAGTTATTTGTCTGTGTGGTGTCATAAAAAACTCCCGATTAAACCAAAATTATTACTTACCCGTACAAGTTTCTAGCTCCAATCGCCGCCACTCCATCATCCCACCGCTAATATTGAAGACTTTAGTAAAACCTGTTTTGACCAAATATTCAGCAGCGATGGGGCTGCGGTGGGAGGTTAAACAAATTACAGCAACAGATTCGTTCTTGGGTAAATCCAGAAACCATTGGGGATGAAGCCAGCGACGTAAACCCGGTATCATGCCTATTAGAAGACGTGGCAAACTCAGGTTGATTGCCCCAGGTGCATGAAACATCCCATACTCAAATTTGCTACGCACATCTATCAGCAAGGAAGGTTCAGCTAAGTTGGCAAATTCAGAAGGAGAGATATTAATCACAAATGTTTGAATAGAAGATGTAGATGCCATATCAGTAGTCATAACTTATACAATTCTCAATTGGTGGAAGGTTGGATGATGCCTACGGCGTAACCCTCTGGGGAAGCAAGCTACGGGTAGTGTCTCGTACAAGCCTGCGGCATAGTTACGCTTAGGGCTTAGGGTGTAGCCTCTCGTAGAGAAAAGAGCGAAGCGATCGCAAATGTAGCTCTCAATAAACAGATTTTTCTCTATGTGACTCTGTGCTTACTTCACTACCTACTATATTATGTTATATTACTATTTGGTAATTTAATTAATTAGTTGATTATTAAGCGATGCCTTCTCTTTTCTTTCAGAGACGCTAACGCGAACGGCGAGCGCAGCTATCGCAACAGCCACAAAAAACTAACTTCACCCTAGACAATATATTACTATATAGTTATACTATAGATTAATCAAACAATTTCATCTTGCGTTTAAAAATCTACATTCCTAAGTATAAAAAGCACATGACTACTTCCCGTGTAAACAAATTACAAACCGTTGATACTCAAACACTAAAACAGTTGCTGAAGCAGCAAGCTATCACACTTATAGATGTCCGTGAACCAGCTGAATATGCAGGAGAGCATATTCCCGGAGCAACTCTGGTTTCCCTATCCAAATTTGATCCGCGCAAAGTTCCCCAAGATCAAGACACAAAAGTGATTCTCTACTGTCGTTCCGGGAATCGTTCAACAATGGCTGCTCAAAAGCTATTTGATCAGGGTTTTACCACTGTTACCCATCTGGAAGGGGGTATAAGCGCTTGGAAACAAGCGGGTTATGCTACGACAATTAACAAAAATGCCCCCATTAGTTTAATCCGACAAGTGCAAATTGTTACTGCCTCTTTAGTGTTAATAGGCACATTGTTAGGAGCATTTGTTTCTCCTTGGTTCCTGATTCTCAGTGTTTTGATGGGAGGAGGATTAATGTATTCGGGAATTACAGATAGCTGTATGTTAGGGATGCTACTAGCAAAGCTTCCTTATAATCAACAGAGTGTATGACACTGTGGATTATTTGGCATTTGCTGACTGCTTGTATTGGGGTGAGCTTGGGTTTGATTGGTGGTGGGGGATCGGTACTGGCGCTACCAATTTCTGACTCCTGAATTCTTTTTTAAAACTCCATAGCTAAGAACTTAAAAATCAAATATGACAACACTTCCACCGCTACTTATTGGTAAACATATTGCCCACTACCCGATTATTCAAGGGGGAATGGGAATCAGAATTTCTGGCGCGAATCTGGCTGGTGCTGTGGCTAATGCAGGTGGCATTGGTATTGTATCCGCCGTGGGATTAGGACTCAATTCTCCTTATTTTGCGCTTAAACAGCGAAAACATCAGCTATTTGAAGCAAATAGGTTGGCATTAATTGATGAACTCCAGAAAGCTCGTCAAATCAGTCCAAATGGGGTGATTGGGATTAACTCGATGGTGGTAGCGCGAGATAATGAAACTCTGGTACGTACAGCCGTGGAACATGGTGTGAATTTAGTGATTTCTGGTGCTGGCTTACCATTGCATCTACCGGAATATACAGAGAGCTATCCAGATGTGGCATTAGTGCCGATTGTTTCCAGTACCCGCGCTGCTAAGGTGATTTGCCGGAAGTGGGAACGTCATTATGGACGTTTACCTGATGCCTTTATAGTGGAGAACCCGAATACAGCAGGGGGTCATTTGGGTGCAAAATACCAAGATTTAGGTAATGTTGCCTTAAATGCAGAGCAAGTAATTCCAGAATTGGTGGAATATCTGCGTTCGGAAGTGGGTAAAGATATTCCCGTGATTGCAGCAGGTGGAGTTTGGAACCGTGCTGATATTGATCGGATGTTGGCTTTGGGTGCGAAAGGTGTACAAATGGGGACTCGCTTTATTACCACCGATGAATGTGATGCAGATATTAATTATAAAGAGTTTCATCTTCATGCCAGTCCCGAAGATGTGGTAATTGTCCCTTCTCCCGTGGGAATGCCGGGAAGGGCATTAAAAAATCGTTTTGTGGAAAAAGCGATCGCTCATTCTCCAGATTTAGAAAAGCGCTGTATCGCTAACTGCTTAGAGGTTTGCCAATGCCGAGATCATCAAGAAACCTATTGTATTGTTCAGGCATTATATAAAGCTGCCCGTGGTGATGTAGAAAATGGTTTAATTTTTGCGGGTAGTAATGCTGGACGTGCCGAATGTATGATGTCTGTTGCAGAATTAATTGGGGAACTTGTTAGCTAATCGGCATTAATTATGTGGGATGAACGCTTTGGGACTTCAGAATATATCTATGGTACTGAACCAAATGATTTTCTCGTTTCGGTAGCATCCAAAATTCCTCAAGGGAAAATCCTCTGTTTGGCAGAGGGGGAGGGACGGAATGGAACTTATCTAGCATCTTTAGGCTATGAAGTGGTAGCCGTAGATCAATCTAGCGTGGGGCTGGCAAAAGCTCAAAAACTAGCGCAAGAGAAACAAGTTGCCATCGCAACTATCCAAACTGACCTCGCCGATTTTGCAATCGCACCTCAATCTTGGGATGGGATTATTTCGATCTTTTGCCATCTGCCCTCAGAGTTGCGAACTAAGGTGTACCGTCAAGCTGTGATGGGATTGAAACCGAACGGTGTTTTCGTACTCGAAGCCTTTGCACAGGAGCAACTACAATACAATACGGGTGGCCCGAAAAATCTAGATATGCTTCCTTCTCTCGCCACCTTGCAAGAGGAACTAGCTGATCTTCACTGGGAAATTGCTAGGGAAGTGGAACGAGATTTACTCGAAGGGCGCTATCACAATGGCAAAGCCGCAGTCATTCAAATTCTCGGTAGAAAACAAAGTTAGCAATAAAGGCAGAGGGCAGAAGGCAGAAGGGAATTCTGATTTTTACCCTCTCCTTCTTCACCTTCAGTCAGTTGAGGAGAGCTTTTGAATTGATCTAGGGGAACTCCAAAAAATAAATTATTCAATTTGTCTACTCAACTAGACTTCTTCCTTGTCTCCCTTGTCTCCCTTGCCTTCCTTGTCCCCCAAGTCGTCCCTCTGCGACGGAATATTTTTTTACTTGGAAATCCCTAGATTTGCCTCTCTTCATTTGGCGATCGCCTCCCCTGAAGCTTTCCAACCTGCAAAGCTAGGTGGAAAACCCTGGACATTATCATAATTAAGCAGATGCAGTGTCATCACTCCCATTGCCGATCGATAACCGGCGGAACAGTACAGCACTACAGGGCGGTCGCTGGGAATTTTACTTAAATTACGAGCTAGCGTTCGGAGGGGGATATTGGTTGCACCAGGGATATGACCAGACCGATACTCTGATGGCTCTCGCACATCAACCAATAACGGCTGACGGTTTGCCATCAAACTTTTTAAGTCTTCAACCTTAGCGATCGTGTAATATCCCGATGGTATTGACATGAGATACTGATCTACGGCTGATTCCAATTTAGGAAATCCTTTCTGATCTGACACAGTATCAGTTTCAGCCATTGAGTCTGATGAAGTGGAAATTTCCGATGCCATCAAGTTTTGTTGAATGCTTAAAAAGAGACAGAACGACAAAACCATCCCGAGCAGTAGAGTTTGGATTGACTTTTTAAACTTCATAAATTTCTCCTAAAGTGGGTAGCTCTCGCAGGTGTTTTAACTAAGGGCGATAGTAGATTGATAAAGATTTATATCGATATCCGATAAAACTTTCTCACGCTGCACCATTCTTCATCATTTGGCTCAAAATCTTTTGCACAATTTGCACCCCTGTCACAGCTTGCCAGCCAAACAATCCCAACAGAATCAGGTTCAGCGAAACGTGGATGCTGCGAACCCAGTCATGCTTCTGCATAAAGGGAACCAGCGCCGCAGAAGTAGAAATCAACCCCACCATCCCTAAACCTGCAAAAAGATGAGGGCCAATCACAATCTTGCCACTGTTGAGGTAGGTGACAGTAATTCCCCCGATCGCACCCATTACCATCAGCGCCAGGAGGATAGAGCCAATTTGGTGATGTCGGATGGCGAACCGACCTTTGACCAATTCTTTCTTGATATCTCCGTCTGCCAGCCTCGTCCGTCTAACTTGCACACCCAAGTACATGGCATAGAGCGCAACGACCAGCAAGATCCACATAGTAACAGGGTGAAAAAAACTGAGATAGGGCTTGAGAGCCGCTAAAGTTTCTGAACTCATAATGGGTATTTCCAAAGTATGGAGAATTAATCACAAAAAAAATATGGCATCCTGTTGTTTGAAATCATGTTTGAATACTAGATAAACTGTATGAATTGTACTAGAAACATATAAGTCTTGATATTAAAAATTACTGGTCATTTAGGGGTTATAATGAAAGAGAAAATAAGAAAAAATTCAATCCCTTGAGAGTTGCTTCTTGCATAATTGCACCAAGGGTTTTCTAAGGGTTTTGCAGCCCCTTTAAGATTTTTCCAAGGGTTTTGTAACCCATTCAATATTGGAGATTACAGTTATGAAAACGAATGTTGGTTCGTTAGAGCGCCTGATCCGTCTGTTGTTGGCTTCGGCGTTGTTTTATCTAGGACTTTTCCGTTACAGCAGTACAGGATTGGGTATTGGTCTTGTCGTTGCAGGTAGCGTATTGCTGGTGACAGCTTTAGTAGGATTTTGCGGTCTTTATCGTCTCCTGGGAATTCATACCAGCCAGATCAACAATCAACTTTAAGGACTTTCAAAAAATAAATTGTCCATCTTGTGGGGTATCCTGCCTGCCCTGAATATGGGACAGGTGTTCGCGTAGCGGTACGTAGTGCGGACACCCATCCCATAAGGGAATTTGGAATGTTTTTATTTGTCAGTCCCTTAAAGGGATTCACTCATCAACTTTTAAGGAGATCCATAATGGATACTAGTATTCCAATCGAAAGTCCATCCTTATCAAGACGGCAACTGCTCAACTTTATTACCGGAGCAACTGTTGCTGCTACAGCTGGTGCTGCGCTCTATCCTGCTGCCAAATTCTTGATTGCTCCAGGCGAAAAAACGGGAGTGGGAGGTGGTATTCTTGCTAAAGATATTCTAGGGAAACAAATCCCCGCCTCTCAAATTCTGGCTGAACCGCCCCAAAGCCGCGCCCTGGTAGCAGGTTTGGCAGGAGAACCCACTTATCTGATTGTCAAAGAAGATCACACCCTGGATCATATCGGGCTTGTTGATAACTGCACTCACCTCGGTTGTACCTTCCCCTGGAACGCCCTAGATCAGCAGTTTCAATGTCCCTGTCATGGTTCTCGCTATGCCCCTGATGGAACGGTAGTGCGTGGCCCGGCTCCTCTGCCGCTCAAGATTGTCCAGGTTGCAGTGATCGATAACAGCATTTTAATCTCGCCGTGGACGGAAACTGATCCTCGCACTGGAAAGAAGCCCTGGTGGGTCTAAGGATGAAGTGATATGGAACCGATTCGTATTTTTTACTTTTCCGATGTTCTCTGCGTTTGGGCTTATATTGCTCAGATTCGTTTGGATGAGTTGAAAACAACTTTTGAAGACAAGATTGCCATCGCACAACACTTTGTCCCCGTCTTTGGTGTTGCTCGTGAAAAACTGGAAAACCGATGGCGAGAAAAAGGGGGATTGCAAGGATACAGCGATCATGTCCAAGAGGTTGCCAAAAAGTTCGATCACATTACCGTTCATCCTGATATTTGGACTAAGGTTACACCATTTTCATCGACATCCTGTCATTTATTTCTCCATGCGATTCAACTACTAGAAGCGAAGGGTTTAGTAGAGCGAAATCAACAGGTATTTGAAAAAGCAACCTGGGCATTTCGGGAGGCATTTTTTACCAAACTGGCAAACGTTTCTGACCGCAAGGTGCAATTTCAAATTGCGGAGGAATTAAGACTACCGATCGCAGCTATCGAAGCTCAGATCGATAGCGGTGAGGCTTATGCCAAACTATCCCAGGATTTTGAATTAGTCAAAGAACATACGGTTACAATCAGCCCCACCCTAATTTTTAATGAAGGACGGCAAAGACTCAACGGCAATGTGGGCTATCGGGTGATCGAAGCCAATATTCGGGAGTTACTGCACAATCCTCCGGGAGAGCAATCATGGTGTTAGGAATCTTGCGTTAATTGAAAGCTGCGATGCCTTCTCTACGAGACGCTACGCGTAGCTTGCTTAAGAGGAGGGGTACGGCGAGCGCAGCTATCGCAATCAAAATGCACCCATGAAAAAACCATTTTTATTTGATAAACGCTTGATTCTATTGGGAATATCTTTGTTGCTCTACATAATAGCACTTAGCTTGCCAGCACTTGCTTTTGAGATAGTTGACAACAAGACAAAGGAAATAAGTTTTATTTATATTATGAAGGGGGCTGAAGTTACAATTGGGGGATTCATTGGATTGTTCTTTCTTCAAATTCCAGCTATTGGCTGGTTAGCCAATCCGCTTTATTGGTTTTCCTGTAAATTGTTTGTACAAAAAAAATACAAATTCTCAATAGTTTCTGCTTTTATTGCAATTATTGTCGGCTTTACAGGAACAATATCAGCATACTGGCTGGCGTTACCCAATGGTAGTAGTTCCTATAGTCATCTTCTATTAACTAAGTTACTTCCTGGTTTCTGGTTATGGCTTGCGGCTCCAGGATTTCTGATGATTATTGCTAGTTACTTTGCTTATACAAAACACAAGAATCGCCTCGTGTTAAACCAGAAGCTTTCGAGAAATATTTTGGATGAAAAGTGAACGACTAAGGATTTATATAGCAGGCAAAATAATGAGATCGAAGCTATACGGTTTGGTTGTGTGTTTAACAGCTTTGAGCCTATTAACAGGTTGCTATATCAGTTTGGGTGGGCTTAGAGGCTCTGGAATAGTTAAGACCGAATCTAGAGAAGTAGGTGGATTCTCATCCATTTCTAGTAAATCCGTAGGTAAAATCACGATACAGCAGACGGGAAAAGAGTTCCTCACGATCACCGCCGACGACAACATTCTGCCGTTGCTAGAAAGTCGTGTAGCTGACAATGTTCTGTATCTCACCATCATCAAAGATACCAATATGAATCCCACCAAGCCCATTGAGTTTGTTGTGGAGGTGAAGAGCCTAGAGAGCTTGAATATAGATGGTGTCGGTAGTGTTG
This sequence comes from Nostoc sp., assembly GCF_036917775.1. Lineage (GTDB taxonomy): Bacteria > Cyanobacteriota > Cyanobacteriia > Cyanobacteriales > Nostocaceae > Nostoc. Next base: position 18,056 of record NZ_JBALEQ010000080.1, on the reverse strand, counting down.
AGGTAAAGGATATCCAAGGTAAACGGTTGTCAGTTTCCCTTGATGGGGTGGGTAGAATAGCGATCGCCGGAAGTGTCGATGTGCTGGAACTAAATCTTTCCGGGGTGGGAAGTTTCCAAGGTGAGAATTTCAAGACTAAGCAGGCTACGGTTCGCAATAGCGGCGTGGGGAGTGCTGTGGTTAATGTCAGTCAGCAGTTAGATGCGACTGTATCCGGCGTGGGTTCAATAGAGTATATTGGCTCTCCTCAAGTTCGGGAATCTCGGCAGGGCGTGGGGTCAGTTAAGAAACGGTAGCGATAAGCCAGAGGCTTTACGCTGCGCGTATCGCTTGGATTCAGTAGAGAGAGAATTGAATTAGAGAATACAAAAAAGGAGTTATGTCATGAATGCCATCAAGATTGAAATTTTGGGTACAGGCTGCAAAAAGTGCCAACAGCTAGAGGCAAATGCTAAAGAAGCTGTAACTAATCTCAATTTAACTGCTGAGGTTTCACATATTACCGACCCAATTGAAATTGCTAAACGAGGTGTGATGTCTACTCCCGCCATGATCATCAATGGCAAAGTTGTCAGCAAAGGTCAAGTAATCAGTGCCGAACAAATTCAGCCTTTATTGCAGCGTTAAAGAGGCAAAGTTATGTTCGATCCATTTTATCCATTTGATTGGTTGGCAAATCAGATTGTCACCCAATTGGGCTTGTCGATTTCATCGCATTTAGGATCGAGTCTGCATTTCTTTCTTTATGATGTGCCAAAAGTCTTAACATTACTGATTGTAATTAGCTTTATTGTTGGGACATTTCAAAGCTTTTTAGAACCAGAGCGCGTTCGTTCTTTGCTAGAAGGAAAGCGCACTTTTGCAGGAAATATTTTGGCGGCAATGGTAGGAATAGTCACACCATTCTGTTCTTGCTCTGCCGTTCCTTTGTTTATCGGCTTTTTGGAAGCAGGTGTACCTTTAGGCGTGACCTTTTCTTATCTGATGGCAGCGCCAATGGTAAATGAGGTTGCTGTTATCCTTCTTTGGGGATTGTTTGGGTTGAAGGTGACGCTGATCTACATTGGCTTTGGCGTGGGTTTAGCGATCGCCTCTGGATACATCATCGGACTCATGAAATTGGAAAAATGGGTAGAACCATTTGTTTGGGAACTGCAAAAATCTCGTCAAGCAACGCCTCTAGAAGGGGAAGACAACCTAGAAACAGTGGCGTTAAACTGGGGACAAAGATTTGAGCAAGGAAGATTCCAATCCAGTGAAATTGTGCGAGCAGTTTGGCTTTATGTGGTGATTGGGATTGCGATCGGTGCAGGGATTCATGGTTATGTACCGACAGATTTTATTACCCAATATGCAGGTGCAAATAATCCTTTTGCAGTCCCAATCGCAGTAATTTTGGGTGTTCCACTATATGCAAATATTGCAGGTGTAATGCCAATTACTGAAGCTTTAGTAAATAAAGGAATGCCTATGGGTACAGTTTTAGCTTTCACAATGGCGGTAACAGCACTATCTCTTCCTGAAATGGTGATTCTCAAAAAAGTGCTACGACCACAATTATTAGCCGTATTTATCGGGTTAATGACCATTGGTATTATCAGCATCGGCTACATTTTCAACGCCATAATTAATTAACAAAGTTTAGGGGGTTAATTCCCTATGCAAAACTTAACCCTTCGGCTTCTCTACGAGACGCTACACGAACGCTCAGGGGAAATTACGAATTACGAATTACGAATTACGAATTATGAATTATGAATTATGAATTATGAATGATTTAGAAGTCGGATATTTTGGCATAAAGTGAAACTATGGTTTCTACACTCAGTTCCCCCTCCACATTACCCGTAGAATGTCCGCCTTTAGGCACAGGGCTGGATGGCTTGCCCCTTGCAGATACATCTGCATCTGAAGAGTGCTGCAATTGGTTGAGGTTTCATCGGTTTTGGGGACAATTGCCAGATATAGCACTGCAAGACATTGCGCGATCGCTGCACCCGCTCAAGGTCGAAGCGGGAACGCTCATCTATCAAACTAATCAATCGGCAATTGGGCTATATCTGCTAAAGTGGGGTGCAGTGGAGATTTATCGACTCTCCCCCATTGGTAAATCCCTGATTCGCCATCGTAGTGCCGGAGAGCTATTTGGCTATGTGTCGCTGATGGCAAAACCAGAAAACGGCAGACATCAGACTCAGGCGATCGCCCTGACTGCGAGCGAAATCTGGTTTCTGCCCCAGGCTCAGTTTCGGCAGTTGATGGGGCAGTATACTGAAATTGAACATCTGTTCAATGCCCTGTTAGCGCAAGACTTAAACGCCTTCAGTGTTCGCATTGCTCAAGAACAACGCCGCATTCAAGGTTTACAGTCCTACATTCAAGCGGTTCCAAACGGGGAAACGATCCTCGGCAACAGCAAAGCCACTCAAAAGCTAGTGGAACAAATTGATCGAGCCGCCGCCACTCTCAAACCCGTCGTATTTCAAGGGCAACTAGGAACCGGAAAAACCTTTCTGGCAGGGCTGATCCATGCCCGTTCTGGACTCGCTGACGAACCCTTTGCGGAACTAGATTGCGCCAAGTTGCCCAGATCAGAAGAAGGTAGGTTCAATACCGACTTTTTATTTGGCAGAGTCGGCAAAGAACCGGGCATCCTGGAACTAATGGAGCGAGGAACGCTACTCCTTAATAATGTCCAAGTGCTGATTGGGGGTGTTGGGGAAGCCTCTTTTTTGGAGAATCATACCCGCTTCATCCACTACTTCAAAACAGGTGTTATTCTTCCTAATCATGGCGTGAGCGAACCCAGCACCCTGACAACCGAGCCTCACAAACCCATCCAGTCTTGGGTGCGCTTAATTCTGGCCTCTCCTGAAAAACTAGACCTACCAGATGTAGATATAATTCCTATCAAGCTCTTTAGCTTGCCCCAGCGCAAAGCAGATATTCCAGATTTTGCCCATTACTTCTTAACCCAGTTTTGTCAGGAACAAAATCGTCCACTGCTGAAACTGGATCAGTCGGATCTGCGTCGCCTGATCAGCTATGACTACCCCGGTAACTTCACAGAACTGGCAGAAATTCTGCATCGGGCGGTGATCATGACACCACCAGGGCAAGGGGTGATTTCAGAACAAGCCCTATGGTCGGTACAATCTGCCAAAAACGCCTTCCGCCTGGATCTGCTCACCCATGCGCCTTGGCTGCGGCGAGTGTTGTTGAGTCGCTGGTATCCAGAGGGCATCTGGATTGTGATGATGGCGTTTTTTGTGCCAGTGACGATCGCAGGTTTCATTGGCCCTCAAGGGCGAGATAGCAGTGTAACGCTCAATCTATTTTGGGCGTGGTGGTGGCCTGGTTATTTGTTTTTATTTGTTTTTGTAGGTCGCATCTGGTGTGCCGTCTGTCCCTTCATGATTACGGCGGAGTGGATTCGTCGTTTCTCTCTTTTGCTATTTCCTCGCCAGCAACTCACCTGGAATACCCAATGGCTGAATCGCTGGGGAGCCTGGATCTTGTTTGGCGGCTTTGTGGCAATTTATCTCTGGGAAAAGCTCTGGGATTTGCCCCATCATGCCGTTCTCTCTGCCTGGTTGCTGCTGGCGATTACAGCTGGGGCGGTAATTTTTAGCCTGATTTATGAGCGGCGGCTTTGGTGTCGCTATCTCTGTCCGATTGGCGGCATGAATGGTATGTTTGCCAAGCTAGCGATGATTGAATTGCGATCGACTCAACAGGTGTGTGGCAGCCAGTGCAGTACCTTTGGTTGTTACAAAGGCAGTGGTGCAACCCCCGTCACCTTTGCCGATGCGCTGCCCACTGAAGGACAGGCAACAGGTGGCTGTCCCCTCTATTCCCACCCGGCTCAGTTGCAAGACAACCGGGACTGTATGCTGTGTATGACCTGCCTTAAAGCTTGTCCCCATCGCTCAGTTCAGTTAAACCTGCGTTTTCCCACATCAGACTTGTTGGACAATCACCGGGGCTTTTGGGCGGAAGTCGCCTTGTTGCTGCTGCTGTTTGGTGGGGTGTTTATGCATCATGCCCAACGGATTTTAGGATGGTTAGGACTCGACGATATTCCCCTAGATGCTGACCATTTACTGACCAGTACGCCGATCGCTCTCGTCCTCCTCAGTATTCCAGCAGTATTGACGTATCTAACTCATGCGATCGCCCGCCGCCTCGATCCACAGCAACCAACCTATCTCACCGTCATCTACGCCTATCTGCCCTTTACCCTGGCAGCAAACCTAGCACACTACATTCCGGCTGCTGTCACTGAAGCAGGTCAAATTCTGCCTGTATTGGCACGAACCTTGGGTTTTAGTGGAGCTAGCTTACCCACACTTACCTGGAGTAGCGATGTTGCGGCTTTCCTTCAAGGGGTAACACTCCTATCCGCTCTGATTTTCAGTGTCTATCCCCTATTACGAATTACCAAACGCCCTTTGATCAGCAATCTTCCCCACTTACTGTTAATCGCTGGACTAACAGTGATGAGTTTCTTGCTAATAATTTGAGGTATCTTTTTGCCTGATGAACATTTATGCCAATATTACTGAAGTCATCGGTAACACTCCGCTTGTTAAGCTGCAACGGTTGCCTCAGCAAGTTGGCTGTGTTGCCGAAATTGTCCTCAAACTAGAGGGGATGAATCCAGCAAAATCGGTGAAAGACCGAATTGCCGTCAGCATGATGCTAGAGGCAGAACAGGCAGGTTTAATTCAACCCGGAATTTCTACAATTGTAGAAGCAACCTCTGGCAATACAGGCATTGGGCTGGCGATGGTGTGTGCAGCTAAGGGCTATCGTCTGATTCTGACGATGCCAGAGAACATGAGCCGAGAACGGCAACAGATTGTACAGGCATACGGAGCAGAGGTGATTTTGACTCCCGCCGCAGCCGATATGCAGGGGGCGATCGCCTATGCTAATCAACTACTCACGACTCTTCCCTATGCCTTTTCACCCCACCAGTTCAGCAATCCTGCCAATCCCAAAATCCATTACGAGACTACTGGGCCCGAAATCTGGCAGGACACAGATGGACAAATAGCGGCACTCGTTGTGGGCGTGGGTACAGGCGGAACGCTCACAGGTGCTGGACGCTATTTAAAGCAGCAAAATCCCCACCTCTGGATCGTTGCGGTCGAACCTGCCAACAGTGCTGTTCTGAGTGGTAAGCTTGCGGGTGAACATAATCTACAAGGCATTGGTGCAGGCTTTATTCCCGATGTTTTGCGGGTGGATTTGATTGATGAAATTGTGACCGTTACCGAAGCGCAGGCTTACGAGACGGGACGGCAATTGGCGCAAGTTGAGGGCATTCTTAGCGGCATTTCAACGGGCGCAGCTGTCTACGCAGGATTATACATCGGACAGCGATCGCAATACCACAATCAACGGATTGTGATCATTCAACCCAGTGCGGGAGAACGATATCTCAGCACGGCAATGTGGAACGCTGACAGCACTGAAAATGCTTTACGAGCATCTCCCACTGCACTAAGTCGTTGACCTATCCACGCTTTGAAAAACGTGGATTCTGAGTAGATCCTGTGAATGTTGCGATTGCTTGGTAAATTTGTCAACGTTTCAATTTGTCAACAATATTACTATATAGTAATATAATCGTGTTATTTTAAATTCAAACCCCGTCTAAAACTCTTTTGCATAAAGATGGGAGTGAGAAGGCATTGCTTAAAAACTCAACTTAAGAAATTACCTTTAGGAGTCGCTATTATGGCTCGCGTTGTTGTCATTGGTGCTGGATTGGGAGGATTGCCTGCTGCTTATGAACTGAGGCATATATTACCGCGTGAACATCAGATCATACTCATTTCTAATCAACCAAAGTTTACATTTGTTCCTTCGTTACCTTGGGTTGGATTGGGGTTAAAGTCCCTTGATCGCATTCAATTAGATTTAGCCAAGATTGTTCCTCAGCATGGTATTGAGTTTATTCATGCTGCCGTCACCGCCATTGATCCGAAGTCTTGTCAGATTAGGATGGGCAATCAAACGCTGGACTACGATTATGCCGTTATTGCCACGGGGCCAGAACTGGCGTTGGATGCCCTGCCAGGATTAGGGCCAGAAGGTGGTTATACCCAGTCGGTTTGTAATCCGCATCATGCTGTATTGGCAGGTGTTGCGTGGGAGAAATTTTTAGACGAGCCAGGCCCGGTTGTAGTGGGTGCAGCACCGGGAGCAAGTTGTTTTGGCCCCGCCTATGAATTTGCCTTGTTGATCCATCATGTTTTGAAGCAGAAGGGATTACGAACGCAAGTCCCGATCACTTTCATTACCTCAGAACCTTATGCCGGACATCTGGGCATTGGCGGTATGGCTAACTCCCGGTGGCTAATCCGCAAATTCATGGCAGATCGGGAAATTGAGCTAATGGAAAATACCGCCATTTCCCATTTTGAACCTGACGCGGTTTATCTGGCTGATGGGCGGAGAATTCCAGCTAAATTTGTGATGGTCTTGCCGCCGTTTCGCGGGCCTCGCTTCCTGCGTGAAGCACCGGGATTAACCGATGCCAAGGGGTTTATACCCGTATTGCCCACCTATCGTCACCCTGATTTTGAGTCGATTTACGCCGTAGGAGTGATCACCCAACTCAAACCAGTGGAACAAACCCCCATCCCTACGGGCGCTCCCAAGGTGGGGCTGATGTCCGAAGAAATGGCTCTTGCTGTTGCCCATAATATTGCCCTGGAATTAGGGGTTATTTCTGGATGTCAGATCAAACCAACTCTACAGGCAGTTTGCTTCGCTAATTTTGGTGATACTGGAGCGCTGTTTTTAGCCGATCCACTCCTCCCGGATGAGACAGGACATCGCCACCGTGCTTTAACCTTTAACGGCATCTGGGTGTCTTGGATGAAAACAGGATTCGAGAAATATTTTCTGACGAAAATGCGCCTGGGGTGGACGATTCCTTGGTTTGAGCGTTGGGCTTTTCGGGCGATCGGTCTGCCGCTAGTGGAACCGATTGTTCCCAGCCCAGAACTGATTCAGGTAAAAGGATGAAGATTATCAATCGCCTACTTTATTGAAGGTTTCGACAATATGAAGTCTATACATCCAGTTAATCCTAAGACTTATGCTCGAGCAGTGGTTGCCATCTCCTTACTGGTTAGTTGGAGTTTGGCAGCATTCACAGGATTTCTGCTGTGGTTTGCGCCGAGGGGAGCGGGAAAACTGCCGTTATTCTTAGGGCTAACGCGGCATGAGTGGGGTGATGTGCATTTTGTGATGAGTGTGGTTGCATTGAGCATTACCGTAATTCACATTGTCGTTGACTGGCGTGCTTTACGGGGAGTGCTTCATTACTTAATCAGCGTCCATCGCCATCCCAACTTACTGGAGTAAAGCAAGTGATATGGAAATTGTCTTCAACTCTGGCGAACTGGAGGTACTCGCAAGCCGATTCAAGATTTTAGCAGAACCCACCAGACTGCAAATTCTAGCTGCACTGTGCAATCAAGAACGCAGTGTGCAGGAAATCTGCAATCACACAGGGTTACTTCAGGGCAATGTCTCCAAACATTTGCGATTGATGAAAGATGCTGGCGTGGTGGCGTGTCGTCGAGAAGGGGTATGGCGCTATTACCGAGTAATTGATACTGAGTTATTGGCACTTTGTTCTTATCGGCAACACGCAACCATTTGAAGGAGTGAGCAATTAGAGAGGAACCATTATGGGATGTCGTATCCGCAAAATTTTTTCCAGGTTGCTGTTGTTGGGGACACTCGTATTAGGTGTTCTCCTGGGTTTGGGAGTGCTGAATCTTCCCAGTGCAGCAGCAGCGATCCGACAACTAGAAGAAGCACCGAGGCAAATGGTCTATCAGTCTCGCCAAACGCTCAAAGATCAGCATGGCAATGGCTGGCAGGCTGTAGCGTTCAAACGTATTCGTCCCAATGGGCAAACCAGTTTTGAGTTGCGATTGGTGGGATTTCCCGGAGGGGTTGAAATCGATCGCTCCCAACCTCTGACTTTAAGCAACTCATTGGGTAAAACTCTAACGGCAAGAGATGTTTCTAGCAACATCTTTACCGAAGCTGGCAAAGCTGAACCCAATGTTGGGCAATACAACCTTCAGCCGACGCTACCAGAGTTACAGGCAGAGATTCCCTTAACGTTAACATTGCCAACGCTCAAGAGTGAAGCTATTAAATTATCTGTTCCAACGTCCTTAGTTCAGGAATGGCAAACCGTTTCTAGTTACGAATAATGTTTCAAATTAAGTAGGAGAAAAAAAATGGCAGACTTATTTTCAGCCGAATGGATGCAGGGTTTTGGTAAACAATGGAACGCCGAACCTGAATTAGCCGATGCCCTTGCCAAGATTCATTTTAATTCCGCGATCGCTTATGGTTTTGTGGACGATCCAAACCCAATGGGCGTTCTAATCGTTGAAGAAGGACGGGTGGTTTCTGCTGGAAGCTATGAGGGACAGAATCTCAACTGGGATTTACGTGCCGATCGCAACCACTGGCAACAGTGGAAAACCAAAGGGTTGAATATGATGGGATTGGGTATGGCGTACATGAGTCGAAAATTACAATTCCGGGTAGGAGATTACACTGCCATGATTCAAGATCCCCGCATGGCAAAACCATTTATCAAATCGTTCTCAGTCATTGGAAGAGTATAAATTTATGAATAATCAGATATTACAACAGCAGTTAGATTCTATTGTTGCCACATCAACCCCATTCAAGGCAGTTTATGGCCCTGTTCAGTCTTGGCGATTTGGGCGATCGCTAGGGATTGATCCAATTGGTTCAGTATCTACCTGCTCATTTAACTGTGTATATTGTCAACTGGGTAAAATTGAGCATCAAAGCCTTCATCGACGTATCTTTGTCCCTACCCAAAAAATTCATCAAGAATTGCAATACTTTACGCCATCTGATATCGATTGTGTCACGTTAAGTGGTAGCGGAGAACCTACACTAGCATTAAATTTAGCAGAGATTTTAATAACTGCTAAAGCCTTTACCAATAAAACTATAGCGGTATTGACAAATGGAAGTTTGCTTCTCGATGCGTCGGTTAGAGAAGCGTTGGCGATCGCCGATCTGGTGGCTGTCAAACTTGATGCTGTCAATATTCGACAGTTTCATCTCGTCAACCGATCGCTATCCGATCTCGACCTGATGCAGCTTTGGGCAGGGATATTAGAATTTCGCCGGATGTATACCGGACGATTAGCGATTCAAACCATGCTACTAACCGAATGGAATGAGCGAGAACAAGAAGCATACATTTCTCTGATGCAGATGTTATGCCCAGATGAAATTCAGCTAAATACGCCAACCCGTCGTAAACCTCTAACGCATATTTTGGAGGCAAGAGGTAATCATCTCCCGGAAAATTCTGATTTAGGGCGATCGCTCAAATATGTTTCAGTTGATCTATTACAGAGTTTTGCCAATCGGATTCAAAGCACACTAGGGATTCCAGTACGTTATCCACAAGTTACGGAATAACGTCTTCGTTGCTGCATCATTTTGAACACTCTAGTGGTCTATCAAGCGAAGTTTGAAGGGTAAAGAAACGAACCACAGAGGCGCAGAGGACGCAGAGAGAAAGAGAGTAAAGATTCTAAAACTTAGTTTAGCATTGTTGGCTTGACACAGTACTAGTACCCTATCTATGACTTTTAAGAAGCAAGACTTAATTTTATGACTCACACTACCTCAGATGAACCGCTCGATCCAACAATTGATGGATTAACTGAGCAAAAACAGTCTCCCTCACTAAGGCTTTCTCCCAAGAAATGGGGACTATTATTGGGAAGTGCATTGTTGCTGGCAGGAGGAACCTGGGGCATTCTGCAATTGACTCGCTCTACCCATTCACCAGAAGCTGCTTTAGCCCCAGCGATTGCAGTTGAAACCCTAACTATTCGTTCTCAAGCAATCGTCAATACTTTGGAACTTTCTGGTTCAATTCGCCCTGTTGATCAGGCAACCCTGTCAACGCGGGTGATGGGAAGGATTACTAAGTTGTCACTAGAATCAGGCGATCGCTTCCGTAAAGGCCAAGTCTTGGCTCAGATTGATGTCACGGATATGACTGCCCAAACCAATCAGGCGAAGTCTGGAGTTGTTCAAGCCCAATCTGTTGTGATGCAACACCAAGCAGAATTATCGCGTTCTCAAGCAATGCTGAATCAGTTTCAGGAGCAAAAAATCGAGACGCAAGCGGCGCTACAGTTAGCAACTATCGCTCAGAGGCGGATGGCAACTCTCCGGTCAGATGGGGCTGTTTCTCAGGAGCAACTGGATCGGGCAAACACTGTTTTAACCCAGGCAAAATCTAAGGTTGCTCAGATTAATGCTGGGATTCGCCAAGCAGAAGCGGCGATTAGTCAATCTAATGCAGCGATCGCTCAGTTTCGTTCTGCTGTCAAACAGGCCGAATCTGGTGTCACCTCCGCAGATATCAATGAAAGCTATGGAACGATCGTTGCCCCTTTTAATGGAGTTGTGATTCAGAAGTTGGCTTATGAAGGGGAAATGGCGGCTCCTGGGATGGCATTGTTAAAAGTGGAAAATCCAGACAAACTTCAGCTAGAGATTGCTGTACCGGAAGAGAAGTTGCGTTTCGTGCGTGTCGGTCAATCAGTCAAAGTACGGTTTGATGCTGTCAATCAGACTCTTAATACTAGCATTCAACAAATTGTTCCAGCCGCAGACCCAAAATCTCGCAGTTTCTTGGTCAAAATCCCTCTGAGTAATTCTGGTAGGTTAATTTCTGGGATGTTTGGGCGAATTACCTTGCCTTTAGGCGAAAAACAGCAAAGAATACTCATCCCTGCGAATGTCTTGATGCAACGGGGGCAATTACAAGGGGTTTATGTGGTAGAAAAAAGCGGCTCTCAACCGATCGCTGTTTTACGTTGGGTAAAAGTTGGGAAAGTACAAAACAAACAGGTAGAAATTGTTGCCGGATTGATGAGTGGCGATCGCATTATTACCAACAAAATTAATCAACTCAGCGATGGACAAGCGATCGCAATTGAGCAATAGGGAGTGGAGAAAATTATGCAGAACGAATCGAATGGTCATCAATCCCCATCTCTCCATCCTCACAAATTGGGATTTGTTGGTAACTTAGCCAAGAAATTCATCGACTCCAAATTGACACCATTAATCATTCTGGTGGCTTTACTGTTGGGGATTGGAGCAACCCTGCTTCTACCACGGGAAGAGGAACCGCAAATTACCGTCCCGATGGCAGATGTGTTTGTGCAAATGCCGGGAGCATCGGCGAAGGATGTCGAGCAGCGCGTCACCGCACCGATGGAGAAGTTGATTAAAGAATTGCCGGGAGTGGAATATGTTTACTCGACTTCCAAACCTGGCTCATCTTTAGTAATTGTGCGATTTCTAGTTGGTCAAAATACAGAAGATTCTATTGTTCAGCTTTATAACAAACTCTACGCTAATTTTGATAAGATTCCCCCCGGTGTTTCCCAACCTTTGATTAAGTCACGAGCGATTAATGATGTACCTATTCTTGCTTTGTCTTTATGGGGAGAACATAGTACTGGCGCAGAACTACGGCAAATTGCGGCGCAATTAGACGAACAAATTAAGCAAATTCCCGATGTTTCTGAAACTACAATTATTGGCGGACAGAAGCGACAACTTAGAGTAGAACTAGATCCCACCCGACTAAATGGATTTGGATTAACACCACTAGAAATTTCCCAGGCATTGCAGTCTCAGAATGCTGAACTTGCTAGTGGTGCTTTAAGTCAAAATAATCAATCGTTTTTAGTTAGAACTCAAAGTTTTATTCGGTCGGCTGAAGATGCCAAAGGACTTGTAGTTGCTGTTGCCAATAATCAACCCGTTTATTTGCGAGATGTGGCGATCGTCACCGATGGTTCAGAAGAACCCGCAAGTTATGTATTTTTTGGACAAGGAAGTACGCGAGGGGAGGAACAGAAAAGCCAAAATGCTAGTGAAACCGAAGCGGTGACGATCGCGATCGCTAAACGCGCTGGAGCCAATGCCATTCAGGTATCTCATCGAGTTCTCCACAAACTGGAGCAAATTAAGCATAATTATATTCCTCATAATGTCCATTTGACAGTCACTCGTGATTATGGCGAAACAGCAGCAGAACGTTCTAATGAACTTCTGTTTCACATGCTGATCGCTGTGGTTTCTGTGACGTTGTTGATGTGGTTTGTGATGGGTAAAAAAGAGGCAATGGTGGTCGCTGTCTCAATTCCAGTCACTTTATCACTAACTCTGGCCAGCTTTGTTTTTTATGGATTCACACTCAATCGAGTAACATTCTTTGCCTTAATCTTCTCCATTGGGATTTTAGTAGATGACGCGATCGTGGTCGTGGAAAATGTCGGTCGTCATCTAGAATTACCAGAAAATAAAACCCGCTTACAAATTTCTACAAATCGCCGCCGCACCCTGAAACAGATTGTCTTAGAAGCAGTGGATGAAGTTGGTAATCCGACGATTCTGGCAACTGTGGCAGTAATTGCCGCAATTTTACCAATGGCGTTTGTTGGTGGCTTGATGGGGCCTTATATGCGTCCAATTCCACTAGGTGCTTCGGCGGCGATGATCTTCTCAGCCTTGGTAGCATTTATTGTGGTTCCTTGGACAACAATGCGGGTATTCACTGGCTCTAGTCATGCTGCTCATGGTCATGGGGAAGATGCTTTAAGTAAATTGTATCGCCGCTTTATGTATCCTCTGGTGCATTATCCGCGTCGGGGAACGGCTTTTTTAGTGGCAACTGCGATCGCTTTAATCCTAATTGTGGGCGGGTTGGCAGGATTTCGTTTAGTCATCCTAAAAATGCTACCCTTTGACAACAAGAGCGAGTTACAGGTGGTGGTAAATATGCCTGAAGGCACGACGCTAGAACAGACTGCTAGAGCAACGAGAGAAATGGGACAATATCTTGCCACCGTCCCGGAAGTAATTAACTATCAAAGTTATGTCGGTACAGCTTCACCCTATAACTTCAATGGTTTGGTGCGGCATTACTTTTTGCGATCGGGTACAAATGTTGCTGATATTCAGGTGAACTTTTTACCCAAGGGCGATCGCAAACGTCAGAGCCACGATATTGCTAAATCAATTCGTCCCAAACTGAAAGAAATTAGCGATCGCTACAATGCTCGGATTCAAATTGCGGAAATTCCGCCCGGCCCCCCTGTGCTGCAAACGTTGGTTACAGAAGTCTATGGCCCCGACTACAAAGGTCAAATTGACCTCGCCAAGCAAATTTTTCAATTATATCAGTCAACTAATGGTGTTATCGATGTGGATTGGTATGTAGAAACTCCGCAGACGGATTATCGATTAGTAATTGATCGCGAGAAAGCTACACTCAACGGCATCAGTCCCACTCAAATTTCCCAAGTTTTGCAAATGGCAATTTCTGGTGAAAATGTCGGACTTTTACATGATGAAAATGCCCGTGAGGATGTGGCGATTAATCTGCGCTTCAGTCAGTCGAGCCGCACCAGTTTAGACGATCTAAAATCCCTTAACCTCAAGGGCGCAAACGGTAATCTAGTACCTCTGAGTTCCTTGGTGAAAACAGAAACTGCGATCGCTGATACTAGCATTTACCACAAAAACTTACAGCCTGTTGTCTATGTTCTGGGTGACGTGTCTGGTAAAGTGGAGAGTTCCGTTTATGCGATGCTCAACCTGCAACCAAAAATCGATAAACTGATTCCCGCAACAGGTGCAAAAATTCAGACCTACCTAACAGAACAACCCCCAACCACTGAAACCTACTCGATTAAGTGGGATGGCGAATGGCAAGTTACTTATGAAGTCTTCCGTGACTTGGGCATTGCCTTTGCGGTGGTGCTTGTATTGATTTATGCGCTAGTGGTGGGCTGGTTCCAATCATTTACAACCCCATTAGCAATTATGGCTGCCATTCCCTTTTCCCTAATCGGAATTATGCCCGCCCACTGGTTAATGGGATCATTCTTTACAGCCACATCGATGATTGGCTTTATTGCCGGAGCCGGAATTGTGGTGCGGAACTCCATCATCCTGGTAGATTTCATCGAGTTACGTCTGAAAGAAGGAATGCCTTTAGAAGAAGCCGTAATCGATGCGGGAGCCGTTCGGTTTCGGCCGATGCTGTTAACCGCCGCCGCCGTAGTTGTGGGATCGGCAATTATTCTCGCTGATCCGATCTTTCAGGGGCTAGCGATCTCGCTGATGGCGGGTGAAGTTGCATCTTTGTTACTGTCGCGATCGGCAGTACCAATTCTTTACTATAAACTCTGGCGTAATCGTAAAGGAATTCACAAAGATGCCAATGCCCAAGTGGATCAATCTATTGTTGAGATAATTACTAATTCGTAATTTCCACCATGATATTTAAGAAACGCGCATAGCTCATGGCAGAGCTATAACGCAAATGGCACTAAGATAAGGAAAATAATCAAGGCAGCAGAGAAGTAGAGGATCTCTTGAAAAAGAAGAAACTCTATGAGCGTCTCTTGCATGGGATAAATTCTCCTCTGCCTCGTCAGAATCCTTACACCATTTTGGATTTTAGATTTTGGATTGTGAAACAGCCATTGGATAAGTGTTTTAGTTTTCCATCTGTCGCAATCATTTTTCAAATTGGTATTACACTACCTACTGTTAGCCTTAACAAGCGTGCCATTCGTCCATCACCCAAAGATGCTATGCAAGTCAAGATTTAAACGAATTCAGAGGTTAGTTCATGGATTTTCTATCGGATACCGTTGCTCTATCGCGGATGCAGTTTGCATTGACGGCGATCTTTCACATGCTATGGCCTGTTCTCACCACTGGGATGGGGATTTATCTAGTCATCGTCGAAGGAATGTGGCTAAAAACACGCAATCCCGATTACTATCACCATGCTCGTTTCTGGGCAAAGTTATATGTGCTGAACTTCGGCATTGGTGTAGCATCTGGCTTACCGATGGAGTTTCAATTTGGCACGAACTGGGCACCTTTTTCTGAAGCGGTAGGCGACTTTTTTGGCAGCATTTTAGGCTTTGAGGCTTCGATGGCATTCATGCTAGAAGCAGGATTTCTGGGTATTATGCTGTTTGGCTGGGAACGAGTAAATCCAGTGATTCACTATTTTGCCACCATTATGGTTGCCTTTGGCGCAAACCTATCTACCTTCTGGATTTTAGCAGCAAACTCTTGGTTGCAAACCCCGGCAGGCGGAGAAATGGTGAACGGGAAGTTTGTTGTCGATGATTACTTTCAGGCAATCTTAAATCCCTTCATGCTCAACAGCGTCTCGCACATGTTTTTAGCGACGCTGGAAACTTCTCTGTTTGTGATTGGAGGAATTAGCGCCTGGTATATTCTCAACAAGCGTCATGAAGCTTTCTTTGCGCGATCGCTTAAAATTGTCTTGGCAACTGCGATCGCTGTCACCCCACTACAAATCTATATCGGACACCTCAGCGCCGAGCAGGTAGCTGATTATCAGCCTACCAAGCTAGCCGCAATAGAAGCGAAGTGGGAAACTACTCCCGCCGGACAGCCCGCGCCCTGGAGTGTGGTGGCATTACCCAATAATCAGACCGAGCAAAACGACTGGGAACTCTCAATTCCCAACGGCTTAGGCTACATTTTAGAATTCAAAAAGAACCTCTCTAAACCCGTTCTCGGACTGAAACATTGGAAGCCTGAAGATCGCCCTCGGATGGTGGGTTTGATTTTTTACGCCTTCCGCATCATGAGCGGCATTGGTTTCTTCTTGGCTGGATTGATGAGCATTAGTGTGATTCAGTGGTTGCGGGGCAAACTCTCACCAGAAGCGATCGCCGGGCAGAAATGGCTACTGCGAATCTGGATTTTGGCGGCTCCACTGGGCTACATCGCCGTCGAATCAGGCTGGATTGTGCGCTGTGTTGGGCGGCAACCCTGGATCGTTTACGGGCAAATTCGCACGGTAGACGGAGCCTCCCACTTACCTGCTAGTGAGGTCTTAACATCTCTGGTGATTTTTGCTGGAATTTATACAGCCCTGTTTATTTGTGCCTTATTCTTTGGTAGTCGGATCATTCGTCAAGGCCCCAACCTAGAGCTTCCGGTTCCAGGCATTGACACCCAACCAGCCGTAGAAACTACTCCGGCTGAATTTGTCCCAGATCAACGTCCTGTCGAAGCAGAACAATGAGAAGTGCTGTAAAGCCCTGCGCTTAGATCGGTAGCGGGGCTTTAGCCAGTACTTTTTCTTTCCTACGGGACGCTACGCGAACACTCAGGACTCAGGAACTCAGCACTATCAATAGGTAACTGTATGGAGAATCTAGAACACTTTCTAGCGCAAGTTTGGTTTGTTATCTTGGCTCTGTTTTTATTTCTCTATGTAATGTTAGACGGGTTTGATCTAGGCGTAGGCATCCTATCGCTAACCAGTTCCAATGACGACCGACGCGACATCTTAATGACGAGTTTGGGTAATATTTGGGATGCCAATGAAACCTGGTTGGTGTTGATGGGGGGTGCATTGTTTGGGGCATTTCCTCTCGCATACAGCACCATTCTGAATGCGCTCTACATTCCCATTTTTGGCATGATCTTTGGCTTGATTTTTCGGGCTGTGGCCTTTGAATTTCGAGAGCATTCTACAAACAAAGTATTTTGGAATGTGGCGTTTGGAGTCGGTAGTTTTATGGCGGCGCTGTTTCAAGGATTTGCTTTGGGCAGCATTTTGGAAGGCATTAAGGTGGATGAAGCGGGTCACTTTATTGGCACTATGTGGGATTGGCTCGATTGGCGATCGCTCCTGGTTGCCATAACCCTCATCCAAGGCTATGTTCTGATTGGCTCCACCTATCTCATCTTAAAAACTGAGGGAGAACTGCAAACATCCCATTACCGCACAGCAAAAATCGCTGCTTGGACAACGCTTGTAGGTGCAATCTTAATCACGATCGCCACCCCTGTTGTGTATGAAAATGCCAGGGCAAAGCTATTTCACCAGCCAGAAGTGTATCTATTTTCAGTCATTCCAGTGCTAGGTGTGCTGCTGATTTGGTTATTGATTCAAAGCCTGAACCGCAAAGCAGAAACTACTCCCCTCGTTTGGACAGTGCTGCTTTTTCTACTTACCTTTGTGGGCTTAGGATTAGTTGTCTTTCCCTATATTATCCCTCCAGGCATCACCATTTATCAGGCAGCCGCAGCACCTAGCGCATTAGTCTTCATGATTATCTTCATTGGATTTCTTATTCCCATTATGTTGTTTTACAACATCTACAATTACATTGTGTTTCGAGGGAAAGTGGCAGGCACACATTATGGACAATAGGTGAGTTGGTGTTTCTCTGTTGATTGAGCAAAAAAGACATCTGGTGAAATTAAATATGCGTTGTCCAGAACCTTTGTAGAGACGTAGCAGTGTTACTTCTCTACATTTTTACTCCTCTATTTAAAGTATAAACAAGTACAATAAGCTGTAAGTGGATGCCTAAGCAAGGAAGTCACCCTCCTCACTCACTCAGAAGCTACTACTGTCTTGCTGCTTGAGTGCCGCATCGCAAGCTTGCCAATTAAGAAGTTTATACCTTATTGCTTCACTACTAGGTATTCTCAACTTTTGATAAACGCCACTCAGTTGAACACGTTCTGGCGGTTGATGCAAGGTTGCACAGCATCTTTGCACTGCCGCTTGATATTCACGCCATTGCTTACGAATGGCTATACTGGTGGCATCATTACCTAAGTCTTCAAATTTTAGCCCAGCCCGACTAAGCCAAATTTCCACGTCAGTTGTTTCACCAAAAGGTTCGGAAAAAAGATTATTGTTAAACATTGTTACAATATTTACCTTTTTATATATAGTACATAAGTTCCCTTTGTTGACGTTTAGACCGTCTTTCCCAAAGGTCTTGGAGTGAATGCTTTTGGAAAACTAAGTTAGCTGATTGACCTGAGAGGGTGACAAGGCAACTCTAAGCTAGATGGGACAAAACTTTGAGAAGATGGTGGAGACAAAAAATAGGGAGCATTTTTGTGGCTCC
>NZ_JBALEQ010000079.1:0-20709 GCF_036917775.1 Nostoc sp. | reverse complement strand
AATGACTTATCGGCTCGTTTAGATTGGGGCATTCCTTTAATCTCGGTGGATGGTGAAAAGCGATCGCTCCAAGAAAATGGTTTGTACTTCTCACTACGTTATTCGCCGTTTTGAGGCGAGCGTTTTGACTATCTTAAAATACAAAGTATAAATAAAGGCTTGGCAATGACAACGAACTCTACTTGGTTAGTTCTGTGCGCTGGAATAGTGCTGTTGATGGTAATGCCTGTGAGTGCCCAAATAACTCCTGATAGCACTTTAAATACTACTGTCTCTCAAAGTGGCGATAACTTTACCATCATCAACGGTAATCGAGTTGGTAACAATTTATTCCACAGCTTCAGCCAATTTTCAGTTCCTAGCAACGGCTCGGCTTTTTTCAACAATGCCGCAGATGTGCAAAATATCTTCAGTCGCGTTACTGGAGGCAGTGTTTCCAACATTGATGGTTTAATTAAGGCCAATGGTAGCGCTAATCTGTTTTTGCTCAATCCCAGTGGGATTATCTTTGGACAAAATGCCTCCTTGAATACTGGTGGTTCATTTGTAGGAACAACTGCTCAGAGCATTAAATTTGCCGATGGGGTGGAATTTAGTGCAGTAAATTCTGCAACAGTACCATTATTAACGATGAGTATACCTGTTGGGTTGCAAATGGGTAGGAATGCAAGTGCAATTACCGTGCAAGGAATAGGAAACCATTTGATCGACGTTACTGGCTTTGGTCAAGCCAGTACTATCAATAGCCCTGCTGGATTACAGGCTGGAACTAATCAGACGCTAGCGTTGATTGGCGGTGCCGTGAACTTCTCCGGTGGTGTTATTTCCACTAAGAGTAGCGGGCATCTAGAAGTGGGCAGTATCAGCAATGGGCTAGTTCGACTAACTGCTACCCCGACGGGTTGGGCAGGAGATTACTCCGCCGTGTCGCAATTCAACGATATTCATCTGGCACAAGAATCGATGCTGAATGCCAGTGGTAGCAACGGCTCAATCCAATTACAAGGAGCAAACATTAGCTTGACGGAGGGGTCCGCTTTGTTTCTCCAAACCGTGGGAAACCAATCATCTGGGGGAATTACGGTTAATGCCACAGGCTCCCTCAGTTTGACTGGGAATACCGAGAACGGTCAATTGGGAAGTTTGATCCAGAGTAACAATTTAGCCACAGGCCAAATTGGAGATATTACCGTTTCTGCTGCCCAACTTTCCCTTCAGGATGGAGCCAGAATTATATCTAGAACCCGGACTCAAGCAGATGGTGCTAACATTAACGTGAATGTGAGTGGCATGACCAAGATCACTGGCTTTAACCGCAACAACCCGGCTATTTTTACGACGATCGCCACATTTTCAGTCGCCAGTGGTCAGGGTGGGAACATCACGGTATCCACAGGGAATCTTGGGATTCTGGATTCTGCAGAATTGATCGCGCTCGCAATCGGTTCTGGAAAAACGGGCACTGTCCAAATTAATGCGGCAGAGCAAGTCACAATTGCGGGTTTTAACCCCATGGCCTTTGACAACAGTTCCCTGGCAACTAATACTCAGGGTTCGGGGAATGCGAGCCGTGCTACTATCAACGCCGCTCGGTTAGTGATTCAAGACGGGGGATCTTTGGGGTCTACCACTACAGCCAGCGGTTCAGCGGGTGATGTGGTAATTAACGCTTCAGAGTCCATCGATATTGCACGTCGTGTGACTCAGGTTAATGCCATTGGATTACCTGCTCGGATCTTTTCCAATGCGGAAAGCCCTGATGCAGCTAGTCAAGCCGCCTTTAAAATACCGCCGATTGTAACCGGTAATGCAGGTTCCTTGATCATCAATACCCCAGTCTTACGGATGACGGATGGGGGATCTGTAACGGTCAAAAATGGGGGGACTGGATCTGCTGGGAATGTGGAGATTGATGCCAAATCCATATTTCTAAACAACCATAGTAGTGTCACAGCAGAGGCTCAATTGGGGGAAGGAGGCAACATTTTCCTGCAAGGAAATTCCTTGATCCTCCGTCATGGCAGTTTGATTAGTGCAACATCTGGTGGTGTAGGGAATGGGGGAAATATCACGATCAATGCACCGATTATTGGCGGCTTTGAAAATAGTGATATTGTTGCCAATGCCGTAAAAGGGCGAGGTGGCAATATTAACATTACAACTCAGGGAATTTTTGGATTGAAATATCGTCCCCAACTGACTTCAGAAGGCGATATCACAGCTAGTTCTCAATTTGGGGTTAATGGTACAGTACAAGTGAATACCATTGGCGTTGACCCCAACTCTGGCTTAGTCAAACTACCAGCAAATGTCACAGATTCATCCCAACAAATTGCCAGTGGTTGTTCTGCAAATCAAGGCAGTCGCTTTGTCGCCACGGGACGGGGTGGTGTACCGCAGAATCCCATGCAAGAAGTGAGGAGCGATCGCACTTGGTCTGATATCCGCGATATCTCTGCATACCGCAAAACTGGCGAAATCACAGCCCAAATATCACCATCTCCAGAAGTTCTTGTCCAGGCTACATCTTGGCGACGTAATGCCCAAGGCAAAATTGAACTGGTTACAGCCCAGTCTCACACATCTATGCAACCATCATTAACCTGTGCTGCTATTCCCAAAAGTTCAATATAATTTATCAAATGTTACTACTTTTACTGATAGGGGAAAAATAAATGCGGGGTAGAACAATAAATTAGGACTTACGCATTGACCAAATAACAAAATAGTGAATTGATAAATATGGGTCGTCTAGTAATGGATATCGGAGAATGATAAGTTGATGAAATTAACTTTTATTGGGTTTGGCTTCATAGGTGCAATTCTCATGTGTACTATTTACAACAATGGTATTCGGGCACAAGTGATTCCTGATAGCACTCTCAACACCGCTGTTAGTGGTAGTAGTAATTACACCATCACTAATGGCTCTCGTGTCGGTAATAATTTATTTCATAGCTTCAGCCAATTCTCTGTTCCTAACAACGGCTCGGCATCATTCGATAATGCCGCAGATATCCAAAATATTTTTAGTCGTGTGACTGGCGGTAACGTTTCCAATATTGATGGTTTAATCAGCGCCCAAGGTAGTACCAATTTATTTTTAATCAACCCCGCCGGAATTATTTTTGGCAAAAATGCCAGCTTAAATATTGGTGGTTCATTTATCGGGACGACTGCAAATAGCATCAAATTTGCTGATGGGAAAGAGTTTAGCACTGATACAAATATATCTCCTTTGTTAACCATGAGCGTACCTGTGGGTTTACAAATGGGAGCCAATGCTGCATCCATTCAAGTGCAAAGCAAACTACAAGTTCCGACTAACCAAACTTTGGCATTAGTCGGTAGTCAAATTGATATCACAGGAGCAAGCTTAACTGCTCCTGATGGGTCTGTAGAGTTATGGGCGGTGCGAAATGCCCAAATCAAGATGGACAATCAAACTGGATGGCAATTGACAAGTTCTGCGGCTACTGCTAACTGGGGTACGATTACTTTGCAGCAAGATTCATTAGTCGATGCAAGTGGAATTAATGGTGGGGCAATCTACGTACAAGGAAGGGGATTGACCTTACAGGATGGGTCAAACATTAGTTCTAATACTTCGGCGGGTCAGGGTAGGGGAATTATTGTCAATACCACAGAATTTGTTGACCTATTGGGAGCTTCTAGCCCAGGACAAATTGGTCGTGGGTTAGGAACATTTATAAACAGTGGAGCAACAGGCCAAGCTGGAGATATAAAGATTGAAACTAGGCACTTACGGATTACTAATGGAGCTAGGCTTCAATCTACAACCTCTGGCAACAACTCTAGATCGGGAGATATAAAAATCCAAGCTACAGATATAGAACTTTTTGGCACTAACCCATTTCCTGCTTTTGGCACTACTTACCTACCTACTGATATTACTACATTAATTTCCGGTGGAAACAACAATGAGGGTGGCAATATTACCATTGAAACTGCTCGACTGCGTACTGTGAATGGTGGTTTAATCAGTTCCGATATTATTAGAGGTACATTAGGCAAGGCTGGCAATATTTCTATCCAAGCTACCGAGAGTTTTGAAATTGCAGGTGGAACAGGAATTTTAAGCTCTGGGGTTACAACTTCAATACAACCATCGGGTGCAGGTCAAGGAGGAAATATCGCTATTGAGACGGGAATATTAAAGGTGAGTAATGGCGGTTCGATTCGTAGTACCCTAGCAGGAAATGGTACTGCCGGAAATATCACTATCCGAGCCACAGATGTCACCGTCAGCGACCCAGTTATCGAGCCTTTTAGTCAGTTGGTGACTGGCATTAATACCTCCGTGGGTAAAAATGTAGTTGGTTCGGGTGGCACTATTAACTTAACAGCAGATAACTTAAAAGTCTTCAACGGCGGTCAAATCACTTCCTCGACACAAGGTCAGGGAAATGCTGGCAGTATTAACTTACAAGTCAAAAATCTGGATTTACAGGGTTTATCTCAACCCTTGAGTAATGGACTGATTCTACCCAGTAGCATCACCGCATCTTCGACAACTAACTTTGCGGCAGGTTCTGTGAATATTCAATCTGATACAGTGCGTGTGCAAGATAATGCCCAAATCACCGTCAGCAATACAGGTACAGGAGATGCCGGGGATCTGAATATCAATGCCCGTCAGATTTTCTTGGATCATGGAGCCAGCTTAAGTTCAGAAGTGAATGGAGGCAGTCAGGGGAATATTCAACTGCAAGTAGATGATGTTCTGTTGCTGCGACATGGCAGCAAAATTATTGCTAATGCCACTGGTAGCTCTACTGGAGGCAACGTCAATATCAATGCACCCATCATCGCGGGTTTAGAAGACAGCGATATTATTGCCAATGCAGTACAAGGAAAGGGTGGCAATATTCAAATCTCTACTCAGGGAATTATCGGTTTAGAATATCGTTCGCAACTGACACCAGAAAATGATATTACTGCTAGTTCACAATTTGGGGTGAATGGTACGGTAGAGATTAATAATGTTGGTGTTGATCCAAATTCTGGCTTAGTCGAACTACCAGCAAATGTCACCGATTCATCGCAGCAAATAGCCAGTGGTTGTTCTGCAAATGAAGCTAGTCGATTTGTGTCAACGGGACGGGGTGGAATACCACAAAATCCCAATCAAGAAGTGATGAGCGATCGCACTTGGTCTGATATCCGCGATCTCTCTGCGTATCGGAAAAATAGCGCAGTGATGGCACAAACACCTAAATCTCCAGAGGTTATTGTCCAAGCTACTTCTTGGCATCGCAATGCACAGGGAAAAATTGAGTTAATTGCAGATAAATCTCTTACTCAGGCGCAACAACCATTAACCTGTGCTGCCGTGACTAAAAGTTAATGATGTTATAAATAATGCCCTGAATGGGAAAAATATAACTTGAAATCGGTAAAGGAAGTCTTTGGTGATGAGAGTCGTACTCTTTCTATTTATATTAATAAGTGGGTTATTCACTCCAGGAATGATGCGAAGGGCGATACTCCCTTGGAGTGGCTGCGCCAACGCTCAAGTGACATCAGATGGTACAACCAATACCATTGTCAATCCAAGTGGTAATAATTTTAATATTCTTAACGGAATTGAAAAAGGTAATAATTTATTTCACAGCTTTAGTAATTTCTCGGTACCTGCTGGCGGTTCAGCAACCTTTGATTTAACTAATACACCTACTATTACAACTATATTTAGTCGGGTCACGGGTGGAAATATTTCTGATATTAATGGATTAATCAGCATATTTCATAATAGTAACCCGGTCAGTTTATTTTTAATCAATCCTGCGGGAATTGTTTTTAGTAAAAATGCAACCTTGAATATAGGTGGCTCCTTTGTGGGGACAACTGCAAGTAGCATTAAGTTTGCCGATGGCACAGAGTTTAGTGCCACAAACCCCACGAGCAAGCTATTGTTGACTATGAATGTGCCAATTGGCTTGCAGTTTGGACAAAATCCAGCAGCAATTAAAGTTCAAGCTTCTGGAAATTTAATTCAAGTACCTACAGGAAAAACTTTGGCACTCATTGGGGGAGATATTTTTGTAGACAGCCGTACTATTTCAACTCCCCAAGGACGTATTGAAATGGGTGCTGTCGATACAGGAACTGTCAACCTAACTCCCAATAATCAAGGTTGGAGCTTGGGTTATGAAGATATTCCAAGTTTTCGAGATATTAACCTTTCTAACCAGACTCTACTTTCAACTGGTGGCAATGGCGAAATTGACTTATGGGGTTCTAATATCAGCTTAACTGAGGGTTCTCGTGTATCAATTCAAAACATTACAAATACCCAAACTCCAGGAAAAATTTCTGTCCAGGCATCGAAATTACTAACAATAACTGGTGATAATCCCAGTGGAAGTATAACCAGTGCTGTGAGAGCAGGAGCGATTGGTACTGGGATGGTGGGAAACATTGAAATATTTACACAAGACCTGATTGCAAATAATGGTGGAATAATTCTGACAAACAATTCTAGTTCTTCTTTAGGTGGAGGTAATATTACAGTTAATGCCTCTAGAAATATTCAAGTAACAGGAGTAGGAAAAAACCCAAGTAATCGCAGTGGAATTTCTGGTCTGACTTTTTTGTCTGGAAAGGGTGGAGATGTCAGCGTTTCCACGAATCGGTTAGTCATTCTTGATGGTTCTGTAGTGACAACCTCAACACTTGGAAGGGGTGCAGCAGGCAATGTTACAGTCAATGCAACAGAAGCTATTGATTTAGCCGGAGTTGAAGCTATCTCAACTAATTTCGCCCCCAGTTCGCTGAGTTCTTCAACCCTTGCTAGTGGTAATTCTGGCAACCTAATTGTGAATACAGCTAGATTATCGGTTCAAACTGGGGCAAGGGTTGAAGCTTCTTCCTATGCCAGTGGTAATGCAGGAAATGTAATTATCAATGCCTCAGAATCGGTAGAAATCGCTGGCAAGCCAATACAATCGTTATTGATTCCCAGTTTTATCGGCTCATCTACCGTTCAGCAAGCTGGTTCATCAAGAGTTCTCACTGGAAATAGTGGAGACGTGCATATTACAACTCAGCAATTGCAGGTTGCCGATAATGGATTAGTCAATGTCAGAAATGATGGTAAAGGTAATGCTGGAACGGTTGCAATAAATGCCAATTCTATAATGTTAGATACTCAGGGTGCCATTACTGCTGCCACACAAGTTGGAGAGGGTGGCAATATTGCTGTCAATGCTAAAACCTTATTGATGCGCCACAACAGTTCAATCAACGCAACATCAGGCGCAATTGGTGATGGTGGCAATATTACCATTGATTCACCCATCATTGTGGGATTAGAAAACAGTGATATTATTGCCAATGCCGTCAAAGGAAAAGGTGGTAATATTGACATTACGACTCAGGGTATTTTCGGTCTAGAATATCGTCCTCAACTCACCTCAGAAAACGATATTACCGCGAGTTCCCAATTTGGGGTTAACGGTACGGTTCAAGTTAATACTATCGGAGTAGATCCCAGTTCTGGGTTAGTTGAACTACCAGCAAATGTTACTGATTCATCGCAGCAAATAGCCAGTGGTTGTTCTGCAAATCAAGGTAGTCGATTTGTGGCAACGGGACGGGGTGGAATACCGCAAAATCCCAGTCAAGAAGTAACAAGCGATCGCACTTGGTCTGATATCCGCAATCTGACTGCATACCGCAAAACTGGCGAAATCACGACACAAACCTCTGCATCCTCAGAGCTTCTTGTCCAAGCTACAGGTTGGCATCGTAACACTCAGGGAAAAATTGAGTTAGTTGCAAATAAATCTTCTACTCAGGTACAACAATCATTGTTAACCTGTGCTGCAATGCCAAACTAATCAGTCCTAAAGTCAAAACAAGCGGAGGTTTTTGGGTATTTTAAAATACAAAGTATAAATAAAGGCTTGGCGATGAGTACGACCCCTCTTTGGTCAGTTCTATGTGGTGGAATAATACCGTTAATAGTAATGTCACTTCAGTGTGGCTCTGTCAGTGCCCAGATAACTCCTGATAGCACCCTCAACACCACTGTCTCTCAAAGTGGCAATAACTTTACGATCACCAACGGTAATCGAGCTGGCAACAATTTATTCCACAGCTTTAGCCAATTTTCAGTTCCTAGCAACGGCTCGGCTTTTTTTAACAATGCCGCAGATGTGCAAAATATCTTCAGTCGCGTTACTGGAGGTAGCGCTTCCAATATTGATGGTTTAATTAAAGCCAATGGTAGTGCTAATCTATTTCTGCTCAATCCTAGTGGAATTATCTTTGGAGCAAATGCCCAACTTAATATTGGCGGTTCATTTATCGGTACGACAGCTAATAGCATCAAGTTTGGCGATGGTGTTGAGTTTAGCGCCATTAATCCCCAAGCTAACCCCTTATTAAGCATCAATGTTCCGATTGGGCTACAAATGGGTAATAACCCCTCATCAATAGAAGTTCAAGGTACAGGACATGCCTTAACTATTACCAGTAATTTGACTCCTTTAATTCGCACTCCTAGTCCAACAAAGTTGCAAGTACAGCCAGGAAAAACCCTGGCGTTGGTGGGTGGTAATCTGAATCTGAATGGAGCAACCCTAAACGCCGAAACAGGACAAATAGAATTAGGTAGCTTGGGAGGTTCAGGATTAGTTACTTTAGTTCCAAACACTCAAGGCTATACGCTTGGGTATGAAAAGGGGCAAAGCTTTGGTGATATTCAACTAGCACAAAAATCACTGCTAAATGTGAGTGGGGTAAATGCGGGTTCTGTTCAGCTTCAGGGGCGCAAGATTAAATTCACTGATGGATCGCTAGTACTGACAACAAATCTCGGCAATCTGCCCAGTGGTGACATCCACCTTCAAGCATCAGAAGCGATCGATATTATTGGCACAACATCCGATGCCAAAATTCGGAGTTGGATTCGTAGTGAAGCCTTGGGTATAGGAACTGGTGCAAATATCTATATCATCACTCCCCGGTTAACGCTTCAGGAAGGTTCAGGGTTGAATAACACAGCATTTGGAGTTGCAAACAGTGGCAAAATCCAGATTGAAGCCTCAGCAATAGAATTATCTGGCTCTTCGCCCCTCAATCCATCTGGTGTTACCAGCATTACCACTACTGCCCGTGGTACTGGGACAGCAGGTGATATATCTGTCAATTCCGATAGCTTACTAGTGTCTAATGGTGCCGCATTATCTTCTATTACCTTTGGTCAAGGCTCAAGCGGTCAGGTAAACATCCGCAACCGCGAAACTACAGTTAGAGGAGACAACCCCGCCGGACTTTACAGCAATATTAGCGTTCTTACTTACGGTACTGGCAGCGCCAAAACCTTAACGCTGGATACTGCGAGGTTACAAGTGTTAGATGGAGGAGTGGTTGCTGGAACTTCGTTTTCTATCGGTAATGGGGGAGATATTAAGGTAAATGCCACAGAATCTATCCAAATCAGTGGTCGCAGTCGATTAAATCAAAGCAGCATCAACTCATCTGTTCTCAAGTCAGAACCATTAATCCGCAAGTTATTTGGTTTGGCAGATATACTAACGGCAAATGCTGGTAATGTCAGCGTGACTACACCTAATCTGATATTGCAAGATGGCGGTACTTTGAGCGTCACTAACCAAGGGACTGGTAATGGTGGCAATCTTAACATCACAGCCGATCGCATCCAATTAAAAAATCAAGGCTTAATTCAGGCACAAACAGAATCTGGTAATGGTGGCAACATCGACTTACAAGTTGAAAAATTGTTGTTGATCCGCGATCGCAGCCAAATAACTGCAACGGCTGGTGGTTCGGGGGATGGGGGCAATATCAATATTAATGCACCTATTGTTGCTGGTTTAGAAAACAGCGACATTATTGCTAATGCAGTTAAAGGGCGTGGGGGTAATATTCAAATTGCCACCCAGGGAATTATTGGCTTACAATATCGTCCTCAAATCACTGCTGAAAATGATATTACTGCTAGTTCGCAGTTTGGTGTGAGTGGTACGGTACAGATTAATCACGTTGGTATCGATCCAAATTCTGGCTTAGTAGAACTACCAGCAAATGTTACCGACCCATCGCAGCAAATAGCCAGTGGTTGTTCTGCAAATCAAGGTAGTCGATTTGTCGCAACAGGACGGGGTGGTGTACCGCAAAATCCCAGTCAAGATGTGACGAGCGATCGCACTTGGTCTGATATGCGTGACATCTCTGCGTTCTATCAAACACAACCAATACAAGCCCAAACACCAAAAGCTCCAGAAACACTGGTTCAAGCTACTTCCTGGCATCGTAATGCCCAAGGCAAAATTGAGATGGTTGCAGCTAATTCTTCTTCGCAGATATCACCAACCTTAACCTGTGCTGCTGCACCCCAAAATTAATTACCGTTAAAAAATGTATTCCACTGGGAAAAATGAAGATGTAATAAAAAACAAGAAGTCGCTCAATGAAATTAACTGTTGCCGGGTTTGGTATTCTTACTACAATCCTGATATTTGTTGTTTACAACAATGATGTTCACGCCCAAGTAACTCCCGATAACACTCTCAATACTTCTGTTACTTCCACGAGTGGAAATAATATTTACACCATCACCAACGGCGATCGTGTCGGCAACAATTTATTTCATAGCTTTAGCCAATTCTCTATTCCCACAGGTGCTTCTGCATCATTTGTCAATGATATTACTGTAAAAAATATTTTTAGTCGGGTAACTGGTGGTAACATTTCCAACATTGATGGTGCAATCAGTGCTAATGGGAGTGCCAATTTATTCCTACTCAACCCAGTCGGCATCATTTTCGGGCAAAATGCCAGCTTAAATATTGGTGGTTCATTTGTCGCCACAACTGCCAATAGCATTAAATTTGCTGATGGAACGGAATTTAGGACAAATAACCTCGATACGTCGCCATTGTTAACGATGAGTGTGCCAATTGGTTTGCAAATGGGACAAAATCTAGGGACAATTACAATCAAAAATACTGGACACCGTTTGATTGAAGGAAATAACGTCCCGCTTGAAATCGGAAATACTCCCAATGGCTTGCAAGTTACTGTAGGCAAAACACTAGCACTATTTGGGGGAGAGATTATTTTAGATGGTGGGATTTTAAACGCTTCTGCTGGTCATATAGAACTTGGTAGTGCCGTAGATGGAACAATTAACTTGAGTACCGCATCTCCTGAGTGGAATTTTGACTACGGAAATATACAAAAGTATGGCGATATGAGATTTTCGAGTCAAGCCTTGGTGAACACCAGTGGTTTGCCTGGAGGTTCAATTCACCTCCAAGGTCAAAATATTAGTATTAATCAAGGTTCTGCAATTTTGTCAATTAACCAAGGAAATCAATTAGCAGGGAAAATTCAGGTTGATGCCACTGATTCTTTGACAATGCAAGCAGTTGGGAACTATGGATTTGCCCAAAGTCTAGTGGCGACAAATGCGATCGCTGGCACTGGTGGTAACGTTATCATTACTGCACCTCAATTACTACTTGAAGATGGCGCAAAAATTAATGCTCATACTTTTGCAGAGGGAATAGCAGGAAATATCTTTGTCCAGGCAGATACAATCCAACTCATTGGATTTTCCCCCTTGAAACCCAGTACCACTCGCAGTGGTATCATGTCAGAAACCTATGGCAGAGGACGAGCCGGTGATATTCAAGTCACAACACGGCAACTAAAAATGCAAGATGGCGGTTCGATTACAGGGGCGAGTTTTGGTACTGGCTCAACTGGAAACGTTAGTGTCAATGCTGCTGATTTCATTGAATTGCAAGGAGAAACACCCATTAGCTTCAGTGCTAGCTTAATCGGAACTGTCAGCTTTAACAGAGGTAATGGGGGAGAGGTGACAGTTAATACATCTCAATTGAGCATACGCAAAGGTGCAGGTGTTTCAGCCTCCACCTTGGGTCAAGGTAATGCCGGAACTTTACGAGTCAATGTTTCCCAAAAGATTAGTGTTAGTGGAGTCAGTGAGGCATCAGGTAAAGTTGCTGGTGTCAGTGCCAGTGCCACAGTTCTACCTTTGTCTTTTCAGAAAGCTTTTCGACTGTCTGCCCTGCCTACAGGGAATTCAGGCGACCTGATTATTAATACACCACACTTAGAAATTACAGATGGTGGAGAGGTGCGGGTCAATCATCAAGGAGTGGGTAATGCTGGAAGCCTCTACATCAACGCTAAAACCGTCAACCTCAACCGTTCTGGAAAAATTTTGGCTAATACAAATTCAGGACAAGGAGGCGGAATTAATCTCCAAGCAGATACCTTAATTTTGCGTCAGGGTAGTAATATTACTGCCACAGCCGGGAATACAGGCAATGGTGGCAACATCAGCATCAACTCTCCGATTATTCTGGGATTAGAAGACAGTGATATCGTTGCTAACGCATTTCAAGGTCAAGGCGGTAATATTCAGATTAACACTCAAAGTATATTTGGACTAAAGTACCGCGATCGCCTGACTCCAGAAAACGACATTACTGCCAGTTCCCAATTTGGGCTAAGTGGCACGGTTCAAGTTAATACAGTTGGTGTTGACCCCAATGCTGGTTTAGTAGAATTACCAGCAAATGTCACCGATTCATCGCAACAAATAGCTAGTGGTTGTTCTGCAAATGAAGGTAGTAGTTTTGTCGCCACGGGACGGGGTGGAATACCACAAAATCCAAATCAAGATGTGACGAGCGATCACACTTGGTCTGATATCCGCGACATCTCTGCATACCGCAAAACACAGCCAGTACAAGCCCAAATTCCCCCATCCTCAGAGGTTCTTGTCCAAGCCACTTCTTGGCATCGCAATGCTGACGGCAAAATTGAGTTAATCACAGATAAATCTCTCGTTCAGGTGCAACAGGCATTAAATTGTGCTGCTGTTCCTAAGAGTTCAGACGGTAATCGGCAGAAGTTAGACTGATGAGATAACTGATATATTGGCAGATTTGTTGTGATTTATGACTATAAAACTCCAGACAGAAAACGATGATTTACAGGCAAGGATCAGTATAAAGATAAATCAAGAAACAGAAAATGAAAAAGTTCTCTGTTCTCATTGTCAGCGCACCGCTACCAACGGTATTAAATGTAAAGGAATTTGTGTAGCTGACAATGACTATTAAGGGAAAACCCTAAATTTGCAATCATGGGCAGGCAAGATGCCTAACCCACAAAAGTTTGATGAAATTTGGTTATACAAATTAGATGTGTTTTCGCTTAATGCTGTAGCTCACAGAATTAAACAATCCGGTTGACAATTGTCCACACTTCTAAATCAGAGCGGACATAAGGAACGGAGATTGTTTTGAACCCAGTAATGAAAGGCTTATAATAAATCTGCCAATACATTGGACTCAGTTCATTGGCACAAGCCTTAAGAAAACGGACTTCTGCCGCCAATTCCCCAGCCAGTTGATTAATGCGTTGAGCATGAACCTGTGCCACTTCTTTCGCTTCTTCTAACTCCTGCTGTTGGATAAGTTGTTTTGATGCAACTTGCGATCGCACTAACTTACCTTGTTTTTGTTTGATCTGGAATTCCAAAGCTGCGATCGCAGCATCGATGCCCTGGAGTTCAACTGATAATTGGGCATTTTCCCTGGCTTGACGGCGATATGCTTCAACCATTGCCTGGGGTGAATCATTCTCGCTAGAGATGACATTATTAATAGTGAGTGCAGCGCGTTCTTCTAAAAGAATTTCAATTTGAGAGTTAAGCGCCGCCATTTCAGCCTGAATTTGCTCCATAAATCGAGTTTTAAGTGCTGAGTTTTAAGTGCTGAATAAAATCTTAAAAGCTTTTTGCGCCTTGGGTATCGAGAGAAAGCGATCGCACCTCGGCTGTAATTCCTTCTTCTTGCCAAGCAGCTAACATCGCCGCCTCCACAGCCTCTGAGTGTAATTGATCTGCCAAAGCTAACAGTGTCGGCCCCGCACCACTAATTACCATACCATAAGCACCAGCACTAACAGCGGCAATGTTGACAGCATCATAACCACGAATCAAAGCTTTCCGATAAGGTTGATGTAACTTATCTTGCAAAGCTGTCTTTAACCATTGTCCGTTACCAGTTTCCAAACCGCGCAACAGCAACCCCAAATGTGCCGTATTGAAAATCGCATCAGCGCGACTCACCTCAGTTGGCAAAACGCCTCGCGCCTCTGAAGTGGAAAGTTCAAAATTAGGAATAGCCACAACTGGTACAACATCTTTATGCCAGGGAACATCACAAATTTCCCAAGCTGTGCCACTGGTAGCAGCCAGACGGCATCCTCCCAGCAAAGCTGGCACTACATTATCAGGATGTCCTTCCATTGCGATCGCTAACTCCATCACCTGCGACTGAGAAAGAGTACCACCCTCAAGTTGATTTGCAGCCACTAATCCGCCAACAATCGCTGTCGCCGAACTACCCAAACCCCTTGCCAGTGGGACACCTAACTTAATCTCTATTTTCACAGTTGGCGGCGTTTGCTCTATATGTTGATAGAATTTGACAAACGCCTGGTAGAGGAGATTGCTTTCATCAGTTTGGACTCGTTCAGCTTCTGTACCAGTGACATGAATAATTAGCCCACCTTCTTCTAGGCGAGTGAATTTGAACTCGTTGTACAGCTTTAAAGCTGCACCGATGCAATCAAAACCAGGCCCCAAATTAGCAGTTGTGGCAGGAACAGTAACAGTGATGGCAGAAACAACAGACATTGGCAAAACTCACTAATCATCAATCAGCATCTCATAATAAGTGGTTGAATTCCACCTCTTCTAGGGGTGAGTGCGTCAAACAGGTAAAATGATTTCAAGAAAACTCTTCAGCAGAACTACAACGCTGAGAGTTAGCCTAAAAATATTTTATGGTGCGATCGCAGGAGGCAAAAAATGGGCTTGGCTGGATTAAGAATTGTGTTGGTAGAACCAGCTGGGCCGATAAATATCGGGGCGATCGCCAGGGTAATGAAAAATTTCGGGTTATATAAATTAGTATTAGTGAACCCCCAATGCGATCCGCTCTCGACGGAAGCTTTGATGATGGCTGTTCATGCTCAGGAAATTATAGAATCTGCGGAATTAGTGGCGACCTTACCAGAAGCATTGCATGGATGTGTACGGGCGATCGCTACCACAGGTCGCGTTCGCAGTTTAGAAACACCTTTAGAAAACCCCCGCACTGCACTACCCTGGTTACTGGAGGAACCAGAAAAACCCACAGCACTGATTTTTGGCAGGGAAGACCGGGGATTAAGCAATGAAGAATTAAATTATGCCCAGAGGTTTGTTGGTATTCCCACCAGTAAAGATTATGTAGCCCTAAATTTAGCTACTGCTGTGGCAATCTGTTGTTATGAATTGTCACAATCTGCCCAACAATTTGACATTCAGACCATAACCCAAACTGAACTTGCACCCTTAGATGTTTTAGAAGGATACTACCAGCAATTAGAATCACTATTACTG
Organism: Nostoc sp.; assembly: GCF_036917775.1. Classification (GTDB taxonomy): domain Bacteria; phylum Cyanobacteriota; class Cyanobacteriia; order Cyanobacteriales; family Nostocaceae; genus Nostoc. Next base: position 5,228 of record NZ_JBALEQ010000079.1, on the reverse strand, counting down.
AAAATTGGTTATGTATATCCCCATACAGCAGCTAGTCGCATGGGAAAATTTCGCCAACTATATAATCGCGCTCAACTGAAAACTGGGGAAGTAGCCATGCTGCGAGGAATTTTGCAGCAGGTAGAGTGGGCTTTGAAAAACCAGAGAGATAGTGAAAACTTGTAATTATTCGTTTAATATATACGGAATCACCCCCCCAAATATTTAATATGGCTTAAACTAAACACAAAAATGCTACTTAGTGGCAAATTGGAATTTGAGTATTAATATTGCTTAAAGATTAAGTTTTGGGTCAGGAGTCTGCAAGAAAACAGTCAAGTCGGTCACAAGGAGTAACTGTGTCAGAGTCAAGTGACGAACTAACAGCTTTCTCGCGGCGACAACCCCTAAATCGCCGCCAACGTCCACAAAAAGTTCAAAAAGTGGCGCAAAAGAAAGTTAAAGCTAATAGCCAGCAGCAAACTGCCAATGGACAAGAAGCGGCGCTAGCACGCTCCAAAAATCGCGTTGCTCCCCCTCCAGCCCCTGGTGCTACACGTAGGGTAAAATCGGGATTAGTCATGCCAACGGCAGTAAAACCAATACCAACTGTAAAGGGGAAAATTCCTCCCTTTCGACCAGGTGCTGTAATGGTGAAAACAGTGCGGATGGAAAAGCCAAAAGTCGGCAGAAAAACATCGCGGAAAACGCGATTAAAGCCAATGGCCAAAACCATATTATATGTTGTGCGATTGTTGATTGTGGGTGTTGGAATGGGTGCAATTGTGGGCACGGTGTTGTCAGTATTAGACCCAGCTAATCGCATCAGTACAACTTCTGCACCTCAATCTAATAGTAATGTGGCGCGATCGCAGCCACAACCTACCCAAGCTCCCCCAACTGCATCTTCGAGCCTATACCTATCCCAGGAAATGATCTCCTTGAAAAATGCCGTGCAAAATTTGGCAGCAAACAACCCAAATCTTGCACCCGGTGTTTTCTTGGTAGATTTGGACACTGGCAATTATGTAGATGTCAACGGCTCTACCAGTTTTCCCGCAGCTAGCACAATTAAAGTGCCGATTCTACTTGCCTTTTTCCAGGATGTGGATGCGGGGAAAATTCGCCTTGATGAAATGCTGACCATGCAACAGGATATGGTAGCTGGCGGTTCTGGAGATATGGGGTCAAAACCAGCCGGAACCAAGTACAATGCCCTAGAAGTCGTCACTAAAATGATTACAATCAGCGACAACACGGCGACAAATATGCTGATTGCTCGATTGGGAGGGATGGAGGCGTTAAACCAGCGTTTCCGCACTTGGGGATTGACAACCACAACAATTCGTAATATTTTGCCAGATTTGCAAGGGACAAATACTACTAGTCCCAAAGAATTGGCGAATTTGATGGCTATTGTGAGTCAGGGGAATTTAGTTAGTATGCCATCACGCGATCTCATGCTCGATATCTTGCGTCGCACCCAAAGGGACACTCTACTACCATCGGGTTTGGGAACAGGCGCAAGAGCATTCCACAAAACGGGCGATATCGGTACTATGCTGGCAGACACAGGTTTAATTGTTGTTCCCACTGGCAAACGCTATATAGCTACCGTCATGGTACAACGCCCCGAAAACGACCCTCGCGCCGAAAAACTGATTAGCTCAATTTCTCGTGCTGCCTACCAAGAGTTTAGCCAAAATGCTGTTACTCCCAACAGTACCACTACTATACCCGCAAATGGTTATCAGCCCCAGATTGGGAGTCCTGCTTTACCCAACAGTACAACAGGTACTGTACCTATGAGTGGTTATCAGCCCCCCGTTATCAGTCCTGTACCTAATGGGATGGGAAGTACTGTACCGGCAAATGGTTATCAGTCTCCAGTTATGAATCAACAGTATTATCCCCAAAGATAAGTGGGTCGGCGTATCGTTGAGATAAGACAGGGGACTGGGGAAACTAGCGGTATGCAGGCGCTGCAAACGATAAAGCCTACTCCGTAGAGGCTGGCGATCGCAATTGTTGGTTGTGACAATTTCTGTTTGCAAATCAAATAGGATTGCTATACCCGAAACTATCAACCAAATAGTCATTGTTCAAATTCAAACACTAATTGTCAAAATTCAAACGTTTGCAACAAATATTCTTCCATATATAAGAAACGCTTCAGTAGTTTTACGCTAAAAATGTTAATAACCATTCTCATAATGAGAATTGCTGGCTTTATATAAGTATTTTTACGTTTCGTTGACAAAGATCAGGGTAATGGATAGGTGGGGTAATTCAAGGACTGGTAGTGATTCGATAACTTAGGTGATTTACAAGAATAAATATACCGATGCCGTTGGTTTCGACTTCGCTCAACCAACTGATAGATCGAGAGTTGAGCGAAGTCGAAACTCGCCAACACAGGTATTTTCTTTGTCGGAAATCACCTTATGTGTACACCGTAGAGTAAAACCAGGAAGAGGTTTTTCGGCGATTAGGAGACTAATCAGGAATTTTGTGGAGATTGAGAGTTTATCGATATAAAGTAGTATACTTTTCTGGGTTCGTCTAAAGCTATCAACAAATTTCGTCTACAAACCAAAAATTTTGGGGTCGCTCTAATGCTAAGTCCTGTAATAACAGTCAGTATCTTTCAAAAACAACCCGATCCTAAAGCATTCTCAGCAGGTGAAGTCATCTTTGAAGAAGGACAGTCTGGTGATAGTATGTACGGCATTCTAGAAGGAGAGGTAGATATAGTAGTTAATGACAAGGTTGTAGAAACCATTGATAAGGGTGAAGTTTTTGGTGCTGGAATACTTGTAGGAATAAAAAATAGAAATTACACAGCTATTGCCAAGGTGGATACTAAACTAGGTTTCCTTGATGAAGAAGGGTTTCTCTTTGCCGTTCAGGAAACACCTATGTTTGCCATACAGGTGATGAAAAGTTACTCAGAGCGTCTTAGTCGCTTACAGCGTCTGGTTTAAAGGAGATAGGGGGCAGGAGACAGGATATCTGGCTTTCATCACAGCACTCTGTACGAAAGGTCATTGTAATGAAGAGATGCAGTATCCAAACTGAGCCTTCTGTCCTTATTATAGCTGCCTTTGGTGGTGGTGGAGAATTTACCGGAGGTAGTAATGGTGCGTAAACGCTTGATTATTGAGATGGGGATGGGAATAGATCAGCATGGACAAGAACCGACAGTAGCAGCATCTAGAGCAGTAAGGAATGCGATCGCTCACAATGCTTTACCTGGTGTTTGGGAAGTTGCAGGTTTAAGCCATCCCAATGAAATGATTATAGAAGTTCAGGTAGCAGTGCCATATCCCGAACAAGTTAGAGAAGAAGAAGTACTAGCTGTATTACCATTTGGTCGTAAAAGTCTTACCGTAGAATCTGGGGGAATGATAGTTCAAGGGCGGGCCATTCCTGAACTCAACGATAAAAATGACGAAATGTTGATTGCGATCGCATCTGTTACAGTTCTGATCGAAAATGAGCAGTTGAGCTAAAAAATGCAGTGCAGTATTTATTTCATCAAATTGGATAAATAAGGGAAATAAAGTGATCGCATTTTGAGATGGGGTGCGATCGCAAAATAAAGATAAGACCAGCACTTGGGAACTGTAGCAGGGTCAATTGCAAATTACCATAGTTACACGGTATGCAATACTTTTCGGTTAAACCCAATAATCTCTCTTTTGGTCTGGGGAAAGGGAAATTCAAACCCTTTCCCTTTCCCCTTTCCCCCTTAACCGAAAAGTATTGACACGGTATGGACATTGCACAGTAGATAACTTCTATCATGCAACGCCAATTTTTTCATGGTTTGATAATCTTAGCTGTAACTTGTGGTGTTCTGATAGCCCTTTTGGTTGACTTCTGGCTTTTGACTCCTGCCCAAACGGTAAGTGGTTGTCCAACTTGTTTATACAGTAAGCTTTCTAAAATTACGCCATTATTGTTGGCGGTGAGAGTTTTATTTGGCTGACGCAGAGACTCATAAAAGCCGTTGTACCAACCATCTTTAGAGTTAAGGTTAGCTTGGACGAAATTAAATAACTGCTGCGTGTAATCAGTATTATAAAGTACGTGCCAGCCGATCGCAGCTTTGGCACTGAGGAACCGCAAATCGTTGTGTTTTTGTTGGGTATCTGTAACGGTTGCCCAAGGTTCTCCGTTGACAAACAAGCTGCTGTAAACAAAGTATGGAGGGCGATCTAAGTTGTCTTCGGTGACAGCAGTTAATTGTTTTGTCGCTTCATAACGCCCTGCTTGAGCAGCTAAAATCCGATCGGCATAAGCTTTAGGCAAAGCTTGAAACCCAGTTTCGATACCATCTAAAATATAGGGTTCGCTAAGAACGTAGTTATTGGCTCCAGAGTTTTTATAGTCGCGGCGATCATAAGGAATTCCCTGTCCGTAAAGATCAACAAAGGCAACATTGGACTGATAATCCAATGCTTGTGTAACATTCAAGCCCCAAAGCTTTAACCCGTAGGCAGCATAATTCTCATAGCCTAAGCGGCCTTCTTGATTGTATTGTTCTTTACCTTTAATAACGGCAGTGCCATACATTTTTCCATTTTTGGTAATACGCTTGACTTGCCAATGTTTCCAAACATCTGTAGAAAGCGATCGCATTTCTGGATACTTTGCCTCGACAATCTTCAACCAGATTGCCATCCTTCCCAAATCAATGGCTGACCAACCAATTTCTTCGCGTTTTTCTAGTTGACCATAATTGACGGGTACGAGGGTTTTGGCATTGTAAACCTTGTTGGGTAGTTCCCCTTTATATAAAGGCATTGATGCCAGTGTTTTCAACATTTTGCTCATTTTGGCTTCAAATTCAACCGCAGGCACGATATTGAGTTCTTTAGCACTAACTAAGGCTGCGATCGCTGCTGTCTGATCCCACATACTGACGGAGGCAAAGCCATCAACGGAATTTACCAAACCAGTTTGATCATTCCAGTTGCGCTGGAAATATGACCAAGCAATACGTGCCGTTGTCATTTCCTCTGGAGTTAGTTTTCCAACTCCCGGAGCAATATATGGAATTATCGCTACTGTGAGTTGGTTCTTAGGAATAGCTTGACCTGGTAAAACTACAGATTTAGCATCAAGGCTGGCAATGATTTCAGCTGCTTTACCCGGATTTCTCACAAACAATAAAAAATCCATTCACAGCACTCGAACTAAGACATTTTTTTGATACATCATCAATTGGAAATTAAGTGAGTAAA
>NZ_JBALEQ010000078.1:0-55879 GCF_036917775.1 Nostoc sp. | reverse complement strand
GAACAAAGCATCTAAACTAAACATAGGACAGGCTGCTGGATTTGTTGTTATTTTCAGCTTACTACCTGTCCTTTTCCTTATCCCGAACTCAGGTTCAGATATTTTCCGATGTCATTGTTAGCGACTTCGACCCCTTTAGCAATAAACGAGTTTTAGAAATCCTGTTCGCAGAACTGAATAAGAAGAGTGTTTGCAGAAAACGTTACCGCCATGTCGAACCTCAGCTAACTAACTGATGTTACGCAATTCTAGTTACTTGCTGATTCACACGAGGACGACCAAAGCGTTCCCAAGCACTCCCTCCTCGCAGAAACAATTCTAAAAAGCGCAATGGTTCTTCTGAATCGCCTCTTGACCAACCGGAACTACCAGGAGCAAAAGCTAAAGTCCCTTCAGACACCTTGAAGCTGCCATCAGAATACACTGCATCACTCACCACATCTCCAATGCGGATCACGATCTTGCTTTGAGGCTCCAAGTTTAGTGTATGCGCCCCAATAGTTGTTTTAATATTGCCGTAGCCATCAATCCAGGCAATTCGATCTGGTGGAACATCTGGGATTTGCTCACTCTTAAGACTATCTCCCAGAAGGCTAAAATCCTCATTCATAATGGCAGCCGCAGCCGGAGGAAAAACATCTCGTGAGCGGAACTGCGAACCACCACGAGAAACGTTGACCACTCGCAACTCCTTTGTATGGTCTTTGATAAAGGAGAGGGTGTAACCTGCATTTACACCCACTACTTTTACACCATTGGATAAAAGAGCATAAGTTAATCCTTCACCTTCATTGTCTCGACGGGCTTCAGGATCATCCTGACGAGGCGCACAGTTATGATAAATGAGGCGATCGCTATTTCCTGGGTTGAGTCCTAGTTGGGCAATCCAAAATCCCGTTGCCAAGGTACTGAATGCTGGAACCGAAAGTAAATGAATTTGGGCATCGGGAAAAGCTATCAGCAAACGTTGTGTGACTTCTGTAAATGCCGGATCTCCTGTACCGTAGTCTGCAATAACGCAAATAAACATTCTGCTCCTCCTCTATTAGGGTAGTAATTTGAAACCAACCTAATTCATAATTCAAAATTAAATCCCGGATATAACATAATTATGAATTATGAATTATTCGGTCATGATGTGATTAAGGACTGACAAAAAATCAATTATCCAAAATTACTTGTAAATTCGTAGGGGCGCAAAACTTTACGCTTTTACGATTGGATATTTTTTTAACCGCAAGTCCCTTACAGGTTTAAATTAGCAGTTGTCTGCTAATTTTATTCCTATTAATAACGTTAAAGTCTTATTCAACGCCATGAAAACAATCAACTCACTTTTTAGCGAAGAACGCAACCAACTCCAGACAGATATTGATAACACAACTAACATTGAAGAAATAGTTAAGTTGATTCAAAATCGACTTGATAATCTCGAAAGAATTTACATTGAAAAGCTTAATTTGGCTCAAATTCGTCTGGCTTCCTTTTTCCTAGATACCCTGCGGCAGTCCATCGCCACTCTTGCTGCGGCTAACTATTCTCAAATTGCTCCAATAGAGCAAAAGCAATTTACTAACCCAAATACAAAGTTTTTTTCCAGCAGATTAATCCTGAAACTGCTAAAAGGGCTAATTTATATCGGCATCTTAGGTTCGTTGTTCTCCTTAACTAAAACTACCCCAGGTGCATGGATGGCTATCTTACTAACCTCTATACTTCTAGGGGTAGAAGTTGTGCTTCAACTCGACTTAAAGAATCAGCAAAATTCTATATCTTCAGAGCTATTGGAATTACCTAAACCTCTGCTCCGGGTTGATAGCAAAGTATTTTTAGATCATCTTGGCGATGCTCTCAACACTATCGACCTAGCAGTAGCTAGAGTAGAAGAATGGAATAAACATGAAGGCGATTTAGCAATAGAAGAACTGCCAGAGCTATTAAATTTTCTGCAAAGGCTAATGGGCGCATCAAAACTTGATAAACCCCAAATGGCTTATGAACTGGCAAAACTTCTGCCACAGATTTTAATGTCTCAGGGAATTAACGCTGAAATTTACCGACCAAATGACCCTAACAGCGATCGCAATTATTTTGACTTTGAGCCAAGTATCGACCCCGATACCAAAGAACACGTGACTCTAACTCCGGCTTTGTTAAAAGGCGATCGCTTGATTCGGCGCGGTAGGGTAATTGAGCCAGCATATTCCTCTGCTAGAGAATAATAGACAATAAAGATATGGAAATTTTAGAAACAATCGGTTTTGATTTGGGACACGGTGAGACGGCTGTAGCTAAAGCGATCGTGGAAAGCATTGATCCCCCCCAAATGCTGGAGATTAATAACAAGAAGAACCAAATTACAGCCCTTGGTTGGCATCCTAAACTCGGTTATCTTGTCGGCGAACAAGCATTAATTCAAGCTGGCGTTACCCAACTGACAATTTCTTTCAAGCAAAAGCCTAACAACGATCCCAAATATCGGGAAACAATTAGCACTTTTGTGGCAACCTACTACCGCCTTTTGAAAGAAAGCAAACAACTTGAAGGTGGGGAAGGTAGCTATTTTTACATTGGTTGTCCTTCAGGATGGTCAGTTAGCGATCGCACTGAATACCAAAAGCTACTTCAAGAAGCTGGGATTCCCCAACTAAATGTTGTACCCGAATCGCGGGCCGCTTTCATGCAAGCCAAAGAAGCCGGGAAACTAGAATATGACAAACTTGTTGCATCGGTGCTAATTGTCGATATTGGTTCTTCAACCACAGATTTTACTCTGGTTAAGAGCTTAGAAGAAATCCCGATAGATTTTGGAAGTAATACTTTAGGTGCATCTCTAATTGACAAAGCTATTTTTGCTCGGACTCTTGCCAACCACGAACAAAAAGCATTACTCGAAAAAGTATTTAAAGAATATCCGCATCACCAAGCTCGTTGTGAACTTGCTTGTCGCAAAGCTAAAGAAGATTACTTTTCTAATGAACAGCTATACAGCGATCCTGAATCATTTGCGCGTGGCTTCGAGTCGATTAACGAACAGATTTATTTTATTCCCCAAGTCAATAAATTGATGATGGAGGAAATTTTAAACCAGCCCTTACCGGAACTGGAGAATCATAGTTGGGTGCGATCGTTTAGCGACTCTTTAACCGAAGCGAAAGAAAAGCTAGAAAAACTTGGAATCGTGCCGAAACTTCTGCTGATGACTGGCGGTGCATCTCGGATGAAGTTTACCCACTTGCTTTGTCAGCAAATGTTTCCTGAACCAGAAACGTTGCTTCGCCCCGATCCAGAACCGGAACGGTGCATTGCACTAGGATTAGCACGAGTGGGACGATGGGATCTGCGTGCTGCTGCTTTTAAGGAAGAAGTCAACAAACTATTTACTTCGAACCAGCTCAAAGATTTGATTAAGAGGCATATTCCGGAGTTAATCGAATCACTAACTAAGCCTTTGACAGACGGCTTAATTATCAACGCAGTTAAACCAGCTTTAAAAGATTGGCAAAAAAACAAAATACGGACTTTAGCAGATTTAGAAACATCTTTGATCAGTCGTGCAGAACAGTGGCTCAAAAGCGATGCCTCCGGCAACGTCTCCGACGAACGCGCTGTGCAGATAATTAATCATCAATGCGCTTTTTGGTTTAGTAATAAAATCCAACCCGATTTAGCCGCACAAACCGATCCAATCTGTCGAAAGTTTCAGATACCTAGAAGCAGCTTAAGGTTTGAGGATAGTATTGACCCAAATTTTGTTAACCCAGAGCTACGAATCGGAGATGCTATTCTGGCTGAGACAGTGGGCTTTATTGTCAATGTAGTAATTGGTGGAGGCACTGTAGCTAGCATTATCACTCTCATACTAACGGGACATTTAACCTGGCCTATTGCTCTAGTATATGGGGCTTCGGTGATGGCGGCAGGAATGGAGCTAAATCGCAAGAGTGTTCAAGAAGTAATCAAGACAAATGTGGATGTACCTAGTTGGGTTCGTTCTAGTTTTTTGAGTGATAAAAAAATCGAGGATATGTGTGAGCAAATAAAGCCTGAGTTAGAGAAAGTTCTTCAAGAACAATTGACAGCAGATCAAGAGGCTTTTGATAAACTGATTAGTAAAGTTGAACAAGGTCTGCAAAAAACCCTTTCTACCAAAGTTCAATCTTGCATAATTCTGATCCAATAGCTGTGATATATAGCAGTAAATATAGTTTTTATAATCTCAGCGCTCTGTGCGCCTCTGCGGTTTGGAATTTATTTAACCGCAGAGGCACAGAGAAGCCAGTGCGTTGGGCGGGTTCCCCGACTTGTAGCAACTGGCGCAACACAGAGAGAAGAAGTTAGAGAATAATTTATAGACTAAAATTTTTACACACTTTGAAAGAGCTAGTTTTATACAGTAAAAAAAGAGGTTATCTTAGAGACGAAAGTCGGTTAATTAAGTATATAACTTACTCAAAATTCAATGATTCAAACAATAGTTGTCTTTGTCTTTATTGGATTAATTATAGCTGGGATTTTAGCCAATCCCATTTTAGTCAAAAGGCGAAGAACCCGTCTTAAACGCCGTTCTTTTCCCCCACTGTGGAATGCAATTATTGAAAATAATCTTCCTATTTATCTGTGTCTCTCTCCCGATGAGATTAGACGACTTCAGGGACATATTCAAGTATTTTTAGCAGAAAAGCAATTTATTGGTTGTAGAGGATTACAGATAACGGAGGAAATGAAAGTTACTCTTGCTGCGATCGCCTGTTTACTTTTATTAAATGAACGTGGGCAATACTTCCCTAGACTTCGTTCAATTCTGATTTATCCCAATGCTTATTTTGTTCAAGAAACGACTTCCATCGGAAAATATGTTGTTGAAGAAAGGCGTGTGGCTAGACTAGGAGAATCATGGACAAATGACCAATTAGTACTGTCTTGGGAACAGGTGAAACAAGATACTAATAACTGGAAAGATGGACGTAACGTTGTGCTTCATGAATTCGCCCATCAGTTAGATCAAGAGGATGGTAAAGCTGAAGGAGTTCCGATACTGCAACGCAAGTCAAACTATGCTATTTGGGCAAAGGTGATGACAGAAGCATATCAGCAACTTTGTAATGATGTTCTACAAGGTGCAAAGACGGTAATGGATAGCTACGGCGCAACGAATCCCGCAGAATTTTTTGCCGTAGCAACTGAGACATTCTTTGAGAAACCGCACCAATTGTTGTCTAAGCATCCGGCACTTTATGAGCAATTGCAACGTTACTATCAATTAGATCCTGGGCAATGGGTAGAAAGTAAGTAGGTAAGAAGAAATCACATTATATACAGTTAATCAACCTTCCTTCAAAAATGTTCGTAGTTGGGATTTTAGTCCTGATTTCGTTCGTGTAGAGAGGACTTTAGTCCTCACTACAAACCTTGAATTTTACAGTGAATTGCAAGAACCGTAATTTTCAACTATGAGCTTTTCATTGCCAGAATCTTCAAAGCCACTGCTTCAGGGACAGGCATCACCGATAATCGATTTCCTTGTCTCACCAACATTAAGTCTTCATCGCTAAACTTTTCTTTGAGTATTGAGAGTAAGATAGGGTTAGAAAAAGTCTCAACAAATTCTACTACAACTGTTTGCCATCGAGGTGATTCGAAAGTTGATTTCGGGTCGTAGTATTTACTTTCTGGCTCAAACTGGGTCGGGTCAGCAATATCTTTTTTCACTACACGCATTAACCCAGCAATATTAGGAAAGTTAGTATTTGAATGATAAAAAAAAGCTAAGTCTCCCTCCTCCATTTGGCGCAAAAAGTTACGAGCTTGATAGTTGCGAACGCCGTCCCAGATAGTCTGGCTTTGCTGTTGAAGGTCAGCAATGCTATAGGCTTCTGGTTCTGATTTCATTAGCCAATAATTCATCTACACAAATTATCTATATACAAAAGTATTTTAATTTTGAGCAGGTATAATTTCGTAGTAAGGACTTTAGTCCTTATTTTCTAAGCACTAAAATGCTTACTACAAGCCTTCTTGCACTAGTAAATATTTGGCTTAACTACGATAAGCTATAACAGCATAAAACGGATCTCCTCCAGCTGCGCCCAACCACTGAAATAAATTCGGTAATGTTGATTTATTAACTATAACTTCTGCGGTTGTAAATCCTGGGACTGAGGCGAAGTAAGCTTTGACTAATTCTACTCGCTGTGCTTCTGAAGCCTCACGCCAAGCTTGAATCGCCTTTTCAAAAAACATCCGGTTAGAAAAGCTGATAATTGCAATACCACCGGGTTTCAAGATGCGGTAAATTTCAGAAAATATTGCTTCAGGATATTGTATATACTGCACAGATACGCAATTGAGAACAGCATCAAAATCTGCATCTGGTAAAGGTAGCTGGGGATTTTCATTAAGATTTTGCACAAAGTAATGATTTAAGCGGGAATTTCGTGCTAGTTCCTCAGCGTTGAGTCCGTGTCCTTCTACATGGTCAAACTGCATCTCTTCTGGTAGATGGGACACCCAACTGCTCATCATATCAAGAATGCGGGTGTTGGGTTTGAGGCGATCGCGGTATAAATCCGTTAGCTGTTGAATAAATCCTTCATCGACATGGGTTACAAAGCGGGGATAGGCATAGAACAGCTTATCGTCTTTGTCGTCTAATTTCTGGCGTTGATTCGGTCTTAATTGCATAAATCTCTGTTTTGGAGTAATTTTTTCAAAAAATGCGGCAATTTCAGGTATTGTTCAAAAAATACTATGTAACATATTTTAATAACAGCAAGACACATAAACGAGTCTAAATAGCAGTATTCAATTTTATCAATTCAATGTTTTATAAGTTACATATCTTGCGGAATATTTGGCGACAAACGCGCCTAGTGGGATTATTACCATATTTGAGTTTGTTACTTTGGATACTTCCCTTATTATTATTTACTTCTGGGCACAATAGCCTGATGGCACATGATGAAGCGCTTTACGCTTCGCGGGCGCGTCTAATGTTTGATTCTGGTAATTGGATAACTCCTTGGACAACGGCACATCATAAAACCCCTGGCCCTTATTGGTTAATTGCCAGTTTCTACAAGCTGTTTGGTGTGAGTGATACTAGTGCGCGTCTTCCTAGTATGATTGCTAGTATTTTTAGCTTATGGCTTGTGTATGAAATCGGCAAAATTATGCTGGGCAAAAAATTAGCTTGGCTTGCTGCTGCGATCTTAAGTGTGGAATTTCTCTGGCTGCAATACTCTCGCTTAAGTACACCTGATCTACCGATGATTCTATTGGTACTTTTAGCTATTTTGTCTTTAATAAAAACGGAATTATATCCTAAATATCGCTATTTTTGGAGTTTTATAGCTGGTTTAAGTTTAAGTTTAGGCTTCTTAGTCAGAAGCTTTATGATTGTTTTGCCAATCTTCGCTTTATTCCCTTATTTAATTTGGGAACATCGCCGTCATCATCATCTTACTAACCCATTTTTGTATTTAGGCTTTTTTGTCGGTTTAATCCCTACCTGTGTTTGGCTGTATTTAAGCTGGCTGCACTACGGAAATCAGAGTTTTGAAGAGTTGCTCAAGTTTGTTATGCAGCTAGGTTCTGAAAATAATTATAGAAATGATCGGCTATTTTATTTATGGAATATGCTTTTAAAAGCATTCCCTTGGGCTTTTTTCGGACTTTTAGGTTTATTTTTGACTGTACGTCGTCCTATTCCTCGTTATCAGTTAATATTAGTTGGCTTTCCAATTATCCTATTTTGTGAACTTAGTCTTTTTAGCACTCGTCTCCCTCATTATAGTCTTTGCCTTTATCCGTTTATAGCTTTGTTTGCATCTGTGGGTTTAAACTGGTTAGGTAGTATTTACCAAACAGGAATTACCCCCCGATTACCTCTTGAAAAAGATCAAATAAATATATTAAGCCTTTTTGCCAAAAAAAATCTTCCTCGAAATCTCAGTTATGGCTTTGGTGGGTTCGGTGTTTTACTTGTTATAGCGAGTATTGGCATTTTTAGTTGGGGTAGTTTTGAGCTTCGCAAGTATGCAGCTATTGGCTTGGCTATGGGTTTGGGTTGCTTGATTTTACCTGTGGTGTGGATTAGTCGTTACCACTTTGGCAAAAAGTTTCTCACAGCCCGTTATTGGATTGCAGGTTGGTTAATTCCCTGTTGGCTAGCTTTGGCGACAACTGGTAGCATCGGCCTGTTAAGTGACTATAACCCTGTTTTGAGAACTTTTTTACAACAAAGTGCGATCGCCTCAATTCTCCAATCTTATCCTACCTACTATGTGGAAATAGACCAGAAAACCCAAGTCCTCTTTGAGTTCTATCTTCCTATTCATCCCCAGCAAGTAGCCTCTATTTCGCAAATACCAGCTTTGAGCTATGCTTGGATCTATACTGACCAATCCCTGAAATTATCTAGACCTCACCGTATTCTCGGCACTGTCAAAGAGTACCAGTTGATCCAATTTCTTCCCTAAGATAGATGCAAAGCACCTATTGCTAAAAAATAGTGATTTATATATAATAGTACGCATACTAAGTATTCTGCTAAATGGTTTCTACATCTAATCATTCCCCAGCTTTAGAGTCGTGGCAGCACAATCTGGCACCATACAATTTGGGCTACAGAATCAAATTAGTCTCACAATTACTCAGTCGCAAGTTTACAGATAAGCTAGAACCCTTTGGACTTACACCATTTCACTGGTTGGTGTTGTGCTGTTTGTGGCAAGAAGATGGTTTACCTACTTCTAGTATTGGAGACAAACTCAAACAAGTGGGAGGGACTTTAACAGGCGTACTAGATCGGATGGAAGAACGCGGTTTGGTGCGTCGAGAACGCGACACTCACGATCGCCGCATCTGGCGGATCTGGCTAACGGATGCAGGTAAAGAACTAGAAACTATTTTACCCCCAATTGCCGCCGCAGTCAGGGATGAAGCAATGGACGGGATTTCTTTTGCTGACCGAGAACTGTTTTCCCAAATCTTAAATCGGGCGATCGCTAACCTCTCCTAAAGATAACCTCACAATCACCCGACCGGGGGAGGTGCTGTAAAGATTTGTTTTGAGATAATATTACGCATACTAAGGAAATAAGATTTTTTTCAGAAAATACTACGCATTCTAAATAAACGACTATCAATCAAATCATCGAACAAGCGAGTTCAGAATCATGAAAACCAATACATTTAACGGACGCAACCAAAACAAAACCATAGTTATAGAAAAAGAATTGATTCCTAATTCCGAGACTTTAGAAGCTGTAACCGCAGAAGTGCCTGTTGTAACTCCTGAGATCGAGAAAGAAGTTCCACCGAAGCGGAAAAAACCGACTGGTTTGATTTTGGCAGGATTAGGTGTGGGTGCGATCGTCGCAGGTACTTTTGGTTATAACTATTGGCAATACGCCTCCACCCACCAGGAAACAGACAACGCCACCGTTGCGGGAAATATTCACCAAGTTAGTAGCCGAATTCCGGGAACTGTAAGTCAGGTGCTTGTGAATGACAACCAACTGGTGCAACCAGGACAGTTGTTAGTGAAGTTAGATCCACGAGACTATGAAAGTAAGGTACAGCAAGCACAAGCAGCCTTAGAAAATGCACGTGGACAAGCCCAAGCTGCCCAAGCAAATATTGCTTTAAGTTCACAAACCACCACTGGTAAGACAACTCAAGCGCAGGGAGATGTTAGCGGTGCGGTAGCAGCAATTTCCACAGCCCAAGCAGCAGTACAAGAAGCCCAAGCTGGGATACCAGCAGCGCAAGCCCAAGTTAGACTAGCCGAAGCAGGGATTCCTGCCGCCCAAGCGCAGGTAGCACAAGCCAATGCGAATTTGGAAAAAGCTCAAACAGATTACAATCGTTACAACGAATTGTATAAAAATGGTGCGATCGCTCGTCAGCAATTAGACACAGCTAAGGCAACTTATGATGTAGCGACGGCACAAAAAAACGCTGCCATTCAAGGAGTAGAACAAGCCCAAGCTAAGTTAGCCTCTGCCAAAGTTGGTGTAACCCAAGCCCAATCTCAACTAGCGCAAGCGCAAGAAAATGTCACCAACGCCCAAGCAAAATTGGCAGCATCCAAGGGAGGATTGCAACAAGCTACCGCAGGCGGACAAGATACAACAGTCAAACGTAGTCAATACGAAGCGGCAAAAGCGGCGATCGCGCAATCAGAAGCATCGCTCAAAGACGCGCAATTACAACTATCCTACGCCAACGTTACCGCCCCCAGTGCCGGACGAGTCGGTAGAAAAAACGTCGAAGTTGGCAACCGAGTTGCAGTAGGAACACCATTAATGGCGATCGTAGATAACGACTATTGGGTAATTGCAAACTTCAAAGAAACCCAATTAGAAAAGATGCGCCCAGGCGAAACGGCAGAAATCAAGCTCGATGCTTTCCCTCATCATACCTTTGTTGGTCGTGTTGAAAGTCTTTCGCCAGCTTCCGGCGCTCAGTTTGCCTTATTGCCACCGGATAACGCTACAGGTAATTTTACTAAAGTTGTCCAACGCATCCCAGTCAAAGTAGTTTTTGACCAAAAGAGCATTCAAGGATACGAATCGCGGATTACTCCGGGGATGTCTGCGGAAGTAGCTGTAGAAGTCAAGTAATACCAATTTGCCTGCAAACCTCTTTCTTGTTATGACATTCTCCTACATCTATAGAGAGGCGTACAAAGATGAGGTGAAATGATATTTGTGAGAGCAGATTGGTATAAAACAAACCTGACATGAAAAAATCGTTACTACCTGCTTTAAGGTCGAAAAACTATCAGCTGTTTTTTGCCGGACAAGGTATTTCCCTAATTGGGACATGGATGACGCAACTTGCGACGATTTGGCTAGTTTATAACTTGACAAACTCCGCATTAATGCTAGGAGTTGTGGGATTTTCGAGTCAAATTCCTAGCTTTTTTCTAGCTCCCTTTGGTGGAGTATTTGTAGATCGATTTTCTCGATATCGTACCTTAATTGGTACACAAATCTTGGCGATGATTCAATCATTAACATTAGCAGTACTAGCACTGACTGGTGTGATTGAGGTATGGCACATCATCGCCTTGAGCTTATTCCAAGGATTTATTAACGCCTTAGATGCACCAGCCCGCCAAGCATTTGTACCAGAACTGGTTGAACGTAGAGAAGATTTAGCCAATGCGATTGCCATCAACTCTACCATGATCAACGGTGCTAGATTAATTGGCCCTGCGATCGGAGGTTTACTAATTGCTAAAGTGGGGACCGGCTATTGTTTTTTAATAGATGGTTTAAGCTACATTGCTGTACTCGCCGCTTTATTGGCAATGAAAGTTAAGCCTTGGAAAAATGTGGTGACAGACGGTAATCCTTTACAAAAAGTTAAAGAGGGATTTGTATATGCCTTTAGCTTTCCACCCATTCGTTCGATTTTGTTACTATCAACTTTAGTCAGTCTCATGGGGCTGCAAAACACTATTCTCGTACCAGTTATTGCAGAACAAGTACTCAAAGGTGGTGCAGAGAGTTTGGGGTTTTTGATGGCTGCATCTGGAGTTGGAGCTTTAACGGGTGGAATTTATCTAGCTACGCGCCAAACAATTTTAGGAATTGGTAAATTGATCGCTTTAGCTCCAGCAATTTTAGGAGTGGGTCTAATTGGCTTTTCTTTATCTCGATATTTACCACTTTCTTTATTTACAATGTTATTTGTTGGCTTAGGTACAATTCTCCAGATTGCTGCTAGCAACACATTTTTACAAACAATTGTTGAAGATGACAAACGTGGGCGGTTGATGAGCTTATACACAATGTCATTTTTGGGGATGATTCCCGTGGGCAACTTGTTAGGAGGTGTATTAGCCAGTCGTATTGGCGCACCCAATACTTTAATTATTGATGGTATAGCTTGTATTTTAGGTTCTATAATTTTTAGCAGACAGTTGCCTGCTTTAAGGCAGATAATGCGTCCAATTTATGAGCAAAAGGGTATTTTAATAAGTAATAAAGCTTAGGATAAAAAAATGCAAAGAGATGGTATAAAGTTTATTGGAGAATAATTCCTAACCCCAGAAGACATTCGCGGATTCGCTACCGTGGCGCTATCAGAATCAAGATGCTGTTTATTTATCTGCCAGTTGCACAAAATTAATTCTGTTAGCGGTAGCTGGGTGTTTAGCCCATTCTGACTCCTGAATTCTGTTTGATAATAATTTTGTTACTTAACCTTAGAACTGGAACAACACTATGGCTAATACAGGTGTAATTCATCAGCAAGCACCACCAGAACGCGTACCGCTAAGAACCTGGATTGGTGTATTAGCCAG
The DNA here is from genome assembly GCF_036917775.1 of Nostoc sp. Lineage (GTDB taxonomy): Bacteria > Cyanobacteriota > Cyanobacteriia > Cyanobacteriales > Nostocaceae > Nostoc. The sequence goes on along the minus strand of NZ_JBALEQ010000078.1, from coordinate 43,560 downwards.
TATGCTTGGTGCATTTATGGCGGTATTAGATATTCAAATAACTAATGCTTCACTGCAAGATATTCAAGCAAGTTTAGGAGCGACTTTAGAAGAAGGCTCTTGGATTTCTACCGCTTATTTAGTAGCAGAGATTGTGGTAATTCCTTTAACAGGATGGTTATCGCGGGTGTTTTCTCTGCAACGTTATCTGTTAGTGAATACTGCACTATTTATTTTCTTTTCTATATGCTGCGCTTGGTCGTGGAATCTCAATTCCATGATTTTATTTCGCGCCTTGCAAGGTTTTAGTGGAGGAGTTTTAATTCCTACCGCTATGACAGTTGTATTAACCACTTTACCTCAATCTAAGCAATCAGTTGGGCTGGCTGCTTTTGGCTTTAGTGCAGTTTTTGCACCTTCAATTGGCCCAACATTGGGAGGTTGGTTAACAGAAAATTTTGGTTGGGAATACAACTTTTATATAAATGTAATTCCAGGCGCATTAATGCTAGCTGGAGTTTGGTACGGAATTAAGCAAGAAAAACCCCAAATTAATTTACTGAAACAAGGTGATTGGTGGGGAATTATTGCAATGGCTATTGGGTTAGGTTCCCTGCAAGTTGTTTTAGAAGAAGGTAGCCGCAAAGATTGGTTTAGTTCAGCGCTGATTCTCCGCTTAAGTGCGATCGCAGTAATTTTTCTGGCAATATTTTTCTTTATAGAATTAACTCGTAAGCAACCATTTATTAATTTACGACTTGTGTTTAGGCGAAACTTTGGTTTAGCCAGTATTGTTAATGTGTCACTGGGGGTGGGATTATATGGTTCAATTTATATTTTACCGTTGTATCTTGCCCAAATTCAAAAATACAATGCGCTACAAATTGGTGAAGTATTAATTTGGGCTGGTATTCCTCAACTTTTTATTATTCCACTCATACCCAAATTGATGCAACGCATTGATGTAAGGTTAATGGTGGCTGTTGGCGTAACATTGTTTTCCATCAGTGCATTTATGAACTCTGGAATGACTAATCAAACTGGATTAGATCAGTTACGCTGGTCGCAATTTGTGCGTGCAATGGGACAACCCTTAATTATGGTACCGCTAACTTCTATTGCCACTGCTGGGTTGAGTCCACAAGAAGCCGGTTCAGCAAGTGGTTTATTTAATATGATGCGGAATATGGGCGGTTCTATAGGAATTGCATCTTTAGCAACTTTATTAACTAACAGAGAGCAATTTCACTCAAATAGATTGGGTGATGGGATATCTTTATATAACCCAGAAACTCAACAGCGAATTGACCAAATGACACAGTATTTTGTCAATAAAGGAGCAGATTTGAGTACCGCGCAAAATCAAGCGATCGCATCCATATCTAATATAGTCCGCCGGGAAGCTTATGTAATGGCTTTTAATGATTGTTTCTATTTTATTGGCATTGCATTATTACTCAGTGGACTTGCCGTTTTATTCTTCAAAAAGGTGAAGCCAAGTGGTAATTCTGTCGCTCATTAAATTTGTTGTATGGGTTAAAATATTTGATAAAACTACTAAGATACTAAAATGGTCATTAGCCAAAGTGAGTACTATATCTCTCCAGAAGAATATCTAGAAGGTGAGAAAGTAAGTGAAATTAAACATGAGTATATTGATGGACAAGTCTACGCGATGGCAGGGGCAAGTGATGCTCATGTCACCGTAGTAGGAAATGTGTTTATACTGCTGCGAAACCATCTGCGGGGTAGTGGATGCCGTGTCTACATGGCAGATATGAAAGCACAGATTGATGTGATAAATCGCTATTTCTATCCTGATGTCATGGTGACTTGTGATACACGAGATAGAGAATATGAATATTTTAAGTCTTATCCTTGCCTAATTATCGAAGTGCTTTCTGAGTCAACAGAAAGCTTTGATAGGGGAAAGAAATTTGCTAATTATCGACATTTAGAATCACTACAAGAGTATGTGCTAGTTTCATCAGATCGAATGAGTGTAGAATGCTTCCGCCGCAATGAACAAGGACAGTGGGTACTTTATCCTTATGAACAAGAACAAGAAGTGCATTTAGCTAGCGTTGATTTTCGGTGTGCGATCGCCGAAATATATGAAGATGTATTAAGCTGAAAAGCATCTAAGTTGAATAATCAATTAATAGGTATTATCGATTAGATGATATTTTTTCAATTTGCTTAGTAAAGTATGCTTCTTCATGTTTCAGTTGTTGTGCTATTTCTAACCCTTTTTTAAAAGCTGTTAATGCTTGAGGAAAATCTTTCTGTTCTAGATACAATTGCCCAATTTGGTCATAAGCTTGCATTATCCCGTAAAAGTTGGCAGATTGTGTCTGTATCTGTACAAGGATTTGGCTAGCCTGCAAAGCCTCGTCTATTTGTCCTTGAGAACGGTACAGTGCAATTAACTTCTGCAAAGCGTCACCAGCACGAACATACTCGCGTAATTGCCAAGCAGTGGTATAAGCTTCTTGATAATTTTTAAAAGCTTCTAGCAGTAAGTTAGGATCTTTCTTGGCTAGAGATTCGTAATTTGCAGCGATCGCTAGCTTTAATTCTGGGATTTCAGTAAGATTGTTTTGAGTCGTGTAAATTTCAACTAGCTTATTAAGTACATTCAATGACTGCTGCGGTTGTTGTGTTTGCTCGTAAATGTAAGCCAGCCGTTGCAGATATGTCACCTCGCTTACACGTTCGCCAAGAGATGTAGCTAAACTCAATAATTCCTCGTAGACTGGGGCGGCTTTGGTATAATCAAACCAAGTTAAATGCAGTTCCCCAATTGTCTTAAGCATTTCTACTACTGCTGCTGGATCTTTTTGCTGCCGCACCACTAACAAAACTTGGTCGTAAGCTTCCACAGCTAGTTTAATTGATCGCACATTTTGGTAAGCTTGGGCTAGCGATCGCCATAATTCCAGATCAACTTGGGCAGTTGTTTTCTGAGATTGCGCCTGCTTTTGAATTGCTTGCAATCGCTGCGTAATATATTGTACTTCTTCGCCATCATTTTGCTTCCAAGCGATCGCCCCGACTCGTGATAGTGCTTGCACCTCTGCTAACGAACCTAAAAAGCGCCGCAAGCGAAGTTCCCGGTTCCAAATTTCAAACGCCGCCACCTGCTCCCCTGCTTGCAGTTTCGCTGCTGCTTCTTGATTTAAGGCATCCAGCGCTAGTTCTAAGTTTTGCTGTTCTTGGAGAGTTAACGGCTGTTTATCCTTGGGCAAACGTGGTAGCAGTGGATCGGGTGTGGTAATTTCTAAGGGATTAGGAGGGAATTTATCCGGTGGTTTGGGCTTTTTAGTCTGTGCCAGCGTTAAGGAGTTGCTAAAGAGAATAGCGGCAGTAACAATCACAATTAAGCGCCTGAGCATGGGTACTTTACCTTACCTTGAGTTATTTGCATGAGTTAATTATCCCCATGCCCTATTATTTTTACCTTATTTCAGCAATTCCGAGGCGTAATACTAATTCACGAAAATCCTGATATATACAACAACATTATGAACGGGGTGGTAGTGGCACACGATGGGGCAGAAGTAGGGGTGCAAGACCTTGCGCTCCTACGACAGGTGTGGTTCAAATACATGAAAACTGCTGTAAATTATCGAGAACGGCAATTACACTGAAAACAGGTCATTGACTTTCTTTTTCTCCTTTGGCTCGTTCCTGTGTCAAGCTATCAATTGCATCACCCAAAGCAGTAGTAAGGCTATTGCGGGTTTGGCTATGATTATCCTGCTCAGTTTTCAAAGCTTGCAAGAGGCGATCGCGTTCTTTGATTAGGGCGATGAGTTTAGTTTGTAGCTCCTCCACAGATTTTAGTTGTTCTATCTCTTGTTGAATCGCTGTTAGTGAGGTTCCAGCAGCCAGTGTCTCGACTTCAAGACCCCGGAGTTTATGCAAGTCTGCCTTGAGTGATGCGATCGCCTGTTGGGACAGTTGGGCATCTGTGCGGCGTTGTTCTGCTTCTGTGTTGTAAAGCTGTCGCCATTTTTGGGCACTTTCCCAAGCCGTATCGCGATCACTCTGAAGTGCCGCCATCTGCTCTCTGAGTTCCTGGATTTCTGTCAACCACTGTTGTGTAAAATCTTGATTCATAAATTAAATGGTCATTTGTCATTTGTCATTTGTTATTCTCCCCCTGCCTCCCACACCTCCCACACCTCCCCTGCCCCCCAATCCCCACTCGGTAATATTGCGGTAAAAAGATAAATGCGATCGCTACGCAAAATTTGGCACAGTAGTTAAGAAACCTAACCAGTTTTAACTCTAATTTATGCCAAAGCCTCGTTTTTTTCGCTTCTTTTACTACCTCAATTGGCGCACGCTCAAAAAAACTTTTGCTAGGACAATGGAAAGACGACTTTTGGGACTAGCCTCAGAAATCGCCTTCAATGCCATGTTATCGCTGTTTCCAGCGATTCTTGCTGTCCTTACAGCCATTGGTTTATTGGCAGAATCTTTACAAGCTACCTTTAAACAACTAGCGGCCCAACTTAGTCAAATCCTACCCGAACAAGCCCTGGTTCTAATTCGTGATTTTGCTACCACAGAAATTACCAATTCTAGAAACAGTGGCTTATTTTCTTTGAGCTTTGTATTAGCAATTTGGACTGCTTCTGGGGCGGTAAGTACTGCTATGACAGCCCTCGACCAAATTCATCAAATTCCTTCAGAAAAGATGCGCCCCTTTTGGAAAGCCAAGCTCGTCTCTCTGGGATTAACAGTTGGTACTATGTTGCTTTTAGTGCTGGCTTCTTTCTTAGTGTTTACCAGCGATTGGCTTTTGGGAATGGTAGTGCGCGAAAATCGTTCCTTGATCGTCTTATTACATCTTTGGCAGCTGTTACGCTGGCCTTTAGCTTTAAGTATTGTTGCTGTTGCTTTTGGCTTTGTCTATCGCTATGGGCCAAGTGTATGGAACTCAGGCACGCCAATGATGCCTGGAGCAATTTTGGCAGCTGTTTTCTGGGCAATATTATCTGCCCTCTTTCGGCTTTATGTGGCGAATTTTGGCAATTATAATAAAGTATATGGTGCTGTAGGGGCTGTGATAGTTTTAATGCTCTGGCTGTCGATGAGCGCTGCTGTACTGTTAATCGGCGATCAGTTGAACGTGACAGTCGGTGAAGATATGCGCCTAAAAGCGCAGTCACAATCTAACGAAAAATATTAATTTGTAAATCCTTGAGAAAACTTTTGCAAAAGCTCAGTAGGGGAGTAAAATGTCTAACGATTCAATGCAAAATTAGCGATCGCTTTCATGCCAGATTCTCCTACTCGGTTTTCTATGATTGAACCTGATGCTAAAGCACCCACCTTGAAGCGCCTGCGTCAGTTAAGTCGGTTGCTGGATAATGTTATTACCATTCCTGGTACAAAAATTGGTTTTGGTCTAGATCCAATTTTAGGACTTATACCTATTGGTGGTGATTTTTTGGGAGTAATGTTTTCTAGCTACATTATCCTAGAAGCAGCGCGGCTGGGTGTCTCTAGAGCCACTTTAGGTAAAATGGTTGTCAATGTGATCGTTGATGGCTTGGTAGGCACTGTCCCCGTTTTGGGAGACTTTTTTGATTTTGCCTGGAGAGCTAACACTAATAATATCAAGCTATTGGAAGAATACTTAAAGTTTCCTAGTGAGCAAAAGAGTGCAGACAGGTTATTTATCATTGCTCTTTTAGTTGGATTGTTGCTGATATCCATTGTTTTAGTAGCATTACCCGTGATCCTAATTAGAATATTCTGGAACGCTTTAACTGGTGGTTAAATTATTGATAGATAATGGAATGAAAGATTGGTGGCAAGCGACTTTTCCCAAAGGACGGCAAACTTTAATTATTACTGATGCTAAAGGCTATCCTGTACAAATTTCTTATGGCGAAAAAGGTAAAGGGAAACCGCTAATTTTATTACATGGTATGGGTAGTTGGAGCTATAATTGGCGACACAGTGTAACAGAATTATCTAAATATTTTCGGGTAATTTGTTTTGATGCCAAAGGTTTTGGCTTTTCTGAAAAACCATTGTCTCGTCGAGAACACAACGGTCATCAAGTTATTGAGTTTCAAAGAATTATTCAAGCATTATGTAATGAACCCGCAGTGATTGTAGCGGAATCTTTGGGGGGATTAGTTGCCCTTGCTCTGGCTCAAGAAAATCCGCAGTTAATCGGGCAGCTTGTAGTAGTAAATGTACCTGTTTTTGCCCAACGTCTACCCCATTGGGCTATGGGATTACTTGCCCAAACTCCTCTAGAAATCATCCAAACAATTGACTCCTTACGTCTGGCATATTTGTTTGCACCTCTATTAAGAGAAATTATGGCAATAGAAAGACGTGGGGTATTATTTGATCCGTCAATTTTGACAAAAGAAGATGTCTATTGGATAACTTACCCCTTTATTCAATTTCCTGGTACGATTGTCAAAGTTGCCGAAGAGTTACAAATAGCAGCGCGAGAAATTGAGAATTGGCAAGCAAACAAGCCAAATATGCTTACCAAAATTCAAAATAAACTAAGTGCAATTAAGTGTCCTACACTAGTTTTGTGGGGCGATCAAGATAGTTGGTTTCCTGCTACTCATGGTGAAAAATTACATCAGCATATCCCAAATTCCAAATTAAAAATTTTGTCTAACTGCTATCATGACGCTTCAAGTGGTGCTTCTAAGGAGTTGAATGCAGCGATTCTGGAATTTTTACGGGATGGTGAAACTGTACTAAGACCGCTTGATGGCTAAGGTAAGTCCATCGGCAATGGGGACAAGGGAGAGTGTTACCCGTTCATCATGATGTAACTTCTCATTGAGTGCGCGAATCGATTGGGTGCTTTCATCTTGATTTACCGGGTCAGCAACTTGTCCTGACCACAAAACATTATCAATCGCAATTAAGCCACCTGGACGCAATAATTGCAGCGATCGCTCATAATATCCATCATAATTTTCTTTATCAGCATCAATAAAAGCAAAATCAAATGTCTCGGCTTGGCCAGTTGCCAACAGCTGATCTAAAGTTTCTAAACCTGGAGCCAATCGTAGATCGATTTTATCGGCAACTCCGGCTTCTTGCCAATATCGGCGGGCGATCGCAGTAAATTCTTCACTCACATCAGCAGCAATAATTTTACCATCATCAGGAAGTGCTAAAGCCACTGAGAGCGAGCTATAACCTGTAAATACACCAACTTCTAAGGTTTTCTTGGCTCCAATCAGCTGTACTAGCAGTCTCATAAACTGCCCTTGTTCTGGTGAAATCTGCATTGTGCTTCTGGGATGACTGGCAGTTTCTTGGCGCAACTTCAAAAGAATCTCTGGTTCCCGCAGTGAAACGGATAAAAGGTAATTATAGAGTTGATCGTCAAGACCTATAGACTGTTTTGGCATGGTAGATGAGGGAATTGCAATAATCTACAGTTATACTATCGTCTAAAAGTGGTTTATCAAACATTAGACAAGAGGACTTTTAAAATATCCTCTAAATTCCCAATTTGGAGTCTGACTTCAAGACATACCAAATACCGTTATTATCTTGACGTAAAATCTGATATTTCTGCTCAACAAATTCCAGCAGATTTGGAAATTTGTCTTTGATTATAGCCTGGGGTTCGTAATCAATAAAAATATAAGGAGGCTTTGATGAATCCAACTGATTTATAAGAGCTGACCATTGCTCAGATAAAAAATATTCCAAAGCCCAACCACGTAGTATTGTAGCTTGATTCCGACCAGAAAAATAGTAAATAGATGGATCGCCAGCTACATAAATATCACCAACAAGATTTCCTTGTTGAGATATAAAATTAGCTTCTGAACGAAGAGATGGATATTTTGGTCTAAAGACAGCCTGATATTGCAATCGTGTATCTTCAGTTAAAGCAAAATTATTATTAACCAGAGTAATACTCTTTTTTACAAGAGTGAAAGAGAAAGGTAAGAACAATAAAAATACCAGCAAAATAGTTGGCATTCGAGACTTTAATCCTTTTAAAGAATCCCACAATATATCTAATCCCTTAGTCGCTAAAATACCTATGGGTACAAATAATAGTAAATAATGGTATTCCCATAATGCTGTTTCCTGTAAAAGGATAACAGACAAACCAAAAATACACCAAACAACAAGTAGCAAAGTCAATATATTCTTAGACTTATACAATGATACATAAACTGCAACAGCAGTCATTAAAATTAAAGAATAAAAATTCTGTAATAACCATTTCATTCCCAAAACAAAATTAGTCTGATTAAATGCAGCATTAGCTACAATCATCGGTGGATATATAAAAAATGTCTTAAGCACTATTTCAAAACTATTAACTGAGATAAAGTAGCTGGCAACAACCAAAAGAGGAAATGTAACTCCTATAAAAATTGGGATAAAAATCTCAATGAAGTTTTTTTGAATACTTTGGTGTTTTATTAGTATAGAATACATCAATATAGTTAGCCAAAATGAAACTAAGATCAGCAGAAATAGGAATTTAAATAGAAGAACAATTCCTCCTAAAAAACCTGACAGTAAAAGTAGATAAAATCTTTGCTTTCCTTCTTTTGTAAAAGATTTAAAAGTAACCCAAAGACAAAGGAATAAGGGAAAACCGACCAGTGCTTCTACTTGAGTCAGATGCCAAGCACCAGAAACAATATAGTAAACGCCAACTGTTAACAAAGGTACTAGACTTGCAATTATCTGATGTCGAAAATAGCTTTTTAGGGTCAGCAGCAATATTATTGAAAAAAATACCATGTAAATAAGTTCAAATACATGGATACCAATCTCATTAAAACCAAACAAAGTTCCTGCTAAAAAATAAAATGAGAAAATTCCCGGTTGTTTAATATCCCAAAAATCCCGATAAAGTACCTTTCCTTGTTGCATCTCTAAAGCACCTAGCCTAAAAAATGCTTGATCTCCGTCAAATGGAAAAGGTAAATGTATCAGACCAATAATGATAATAATTATCAAAACTACAAAGTCAATTTTATTTAATTTAGCAATACTAATCATGGAAATTTAAATTGGTATCTCAGTGACTATTTGGCAGTAGTTAATATCATATTAAGATAACAGAAAGGCTGTCATTTTTTCATTACTTATAATGTCTAAAAAGTGTAATAAAGAAAGATTATGAGTCTATTGGTACTTAATTTTATGCTTAACGTTGCTATGTTTTGCCACACCTTTTAGAGTTTGCAAATGTTTGCAGTGCAAGCAAAACTCTATCTTCATATATGATTGGAATAAGTAGGTGGGTATAAACAATTTAACTATGTAAAGATACAGTATTTTGCAAATAATTTAGGTACAAATGCAGAACTCACGCATCAAATAAAGTTTCTACTTCTTGCCTTCTCCCTTTGGGAAACGCTAAAAGTGATCTGTCTACTGCCGTAACGCTGCACGATCCTGCCTCAAAACTCGTAGCTCTTTGTACTTCATACAAAAGAAAACTGCTGTAAATAGGTAGGTGCAACGTACTAAACTATTGCTTTGATCAACTATGAGTATATCGGGAACTATGTGGTGTGTATATGAAGTATTAATGTAGATATAGGCTAATACGCCTGGGTTTGTGATATTTTGCCTAGCCTACACCACTCACTTGCTTGAATTGGAGGAATCTCTGACTTGCAGACTTACTAACGCTTTCAGCGTCTCCTCTTTTTAAGGAGGGTTAGGACGATCAAGGCTTAACTAGAACTTATTGGGATATAGACCAGCACAATAACTTTAAATATAGGAAATACTGATGGAACGTTCAAAATTAATTGCTATTCTTACAGGTGCGATTTCGGTTATTTTAGCGATCGCTTACCTGATCTTAGTCCAACTGCTGGATTATCGAGACATGAAACCCGCCCCTATCAGCCAATTTGACCAAGCGCCTGCGATTATTTCTGTTTTTTGGCAGATTGACAAAATTACCGAAATGTAAATCATATTTGGTTCTGCTGGCTTGTAGAGACGCAATCAATTGCGTCTCTTGTCATTTATGTCAATAAGTAAAAACTCATGATGATTATTGATCAAACCAATGATTGATTCATAGATAAAAAACAATAGCTATTATTCATTACGCAGATGGTTGATTATATAAGATTTTTTTAGGGCATTTATCTCAGATTTGTTTAGATAAAGTAATTCCTTTTTGACAGATATAACGGTAAGCTGTTTTTAACAAGATTAAATAAAGATAAATTTGTCTTATCTGCATAGGCGTAGCCTGTCGTAGATATCTCTGGGTTAACAGGGATCAACATAAGTTGATTCAAAACCATAAACTTTTGATGGAAATATAGAGGTAAGTTGATGGCTCAGTTTCTACTTGAGACTGTTTGGCTAGTTCCTTGCTATGCCTTAATAGGTGGCTTGTTAGCCGTACCTTGGTCGCCGGGAATTATTCGGAAAACGGGGCCAAGACCGGCAGGTTATATAAACTTAGTGATGACATTTTTGGCGTTTGTGCATAGTGCGTTGGCGTACCCGCCCGCCGTAGGCATCGCCTTAGAAGCAACTTGGAATCATCCAGCCCAAGAAGTATTTATTCCTTGGCTATCTACAGCTGGTTTAGACCTCACCATTGCTTTAGAAATATCCTCAGTGAGTGTTGGCGCTTTAGTTGTGATTACTGGTTTGAATTTGCTGGCGCAGATTTATGCCATCGGTTACATGGAGATGGATTGGGGTTGGGGACGCTTCTATTCTTTATTAGGATTATTTGAAGCAGGACTATGTGCCTTGGTTCTATGTAATAACTTGTTCTTTAGCTATGTAATTTTGGAAGTCCTCACACTAGGAACCTATCTACTAGTTGGCTTATGGTTTAGCCAGCCTTTAGTAGTCTCAGGTGCGAGGGATGCTTTCTTAACCAAGCGGGTAGGAGACTTATTCTTGCTGATGGGCGTGTTGGCATTATGGCCCCTAGCTGGAACTTGGAGTTATCCAGAACTAGCTAAGTGGGCGGCGACTGCTAACGTTAACCCGACAACAATGGCACTGGTAGGTTTAGCCTTAATTGCCGGGCCGATGGGTAAATGTGCCCAGTTCCCACTGCATTTGTGGTTAGATGAAGCAATGGAAGGCCCAGTTCCCAGTACAATTTTACGGAATTCGGTAGTAGTTGCTAGTGGTGCATGGGTGCTGATTAAACTGCAACCTGTGTTAAGCCTGTCGCCCATAGTTTCCTCCGCGATGGTGGCCATTGGCGTAGTAACGGCAGTAGGTGCTTCTTTAATTGCGATCGCTCAAGTTGATCTTAAACGCTGCCAATCCTACTCTGTCAGTGCATACATGGGTTTAGTATTCATCGCCGTGGGAACGCAACAAGATGAAGCAGCGCTGTTGTTAGTACTCACCCATGCCATATCCGCCGCCCTATTGGTGATGAGTACTGGCGGAATTATTTGGAATAGCATCACCCAAGATGTCACCCAATTAGGCGGATTGTGGACACGTCGCCCGATTTCAGCAATAGCCTTTATCGTTGGGACTTTGGGATTAATTGGTTTTCCACCATTGGGTAGTTTTTGGGCGTTAGTGAAACTAGCAGATGGGTTGTGGGAAACGCAACCTTTGTTAGTGGGAGTAGTGATAACGGTAAACGCTTTGACAGCAGTGAGTTTAACCAGAGAATTCGGTTTAATTTTTGGTGGTAAAGCTACACAAATGAGTCAGCGATCGCCTGAAGCACACTGGCCAATGATTTTGCCAATGGTAATTTTACTTGCCTTTAGTCTACATCTTCCTTTAGTGTTGCAAAGCTTATCACTTTTACCCGATTGGGCAACTTTAAATAAAGATGTCGTACTGCTTTTAATTTGGTCGAGTATTTGTGGTTGCAGCATCACTGGTGTGGTTTATTTAGGCAATATTCCTAAACCAATTCGCCTCCCTTGGAAAGGTCTTCAAGACTTGTTCGCATACGACTTTTATACCCCCAAACTCTATCGGATCACCATTATTTTTGGCGTTGCCAAAATTTCCCAACTTGCCGATATGATTGACCGCTTTGTCGTTGATGGTATCGTTAATTTGGTTGGTTTATTTTCGCTATTAGGTGGCGAAAGTTTAAAATATAGCACCTCTGGACAAACCCAATTTTACGCCTTAACCGTTTTATTGGGAGTGAGCGTTTTAGGAATGTGGGTAGCTTGGCCATTTTGGGGAGTGCAGTTTTTAAATGTGATTTCTCAAATTTCGACAGTTGGGTAGTTAAACACCCTTTGATTACAAACAAGCAGACAGTTTAGTATAAAATTTGCAGGAGAATTCCATGAGCATACGACATCCCAAAATCAATCTTTCTAGAAGAGGTTTATTAAAGTTTGGTGCAGGTGCAATCGGTACAAGTGTATTGACAGCTGGACTGAGTTCAAACTTACTTGCAGCCGAAAAAAAAGCCCCAGCAGCGCCAGCAGAAGATGATATTACCCCCGATAAGGCACTGAAAGAGTTATTAGATGGGAATGATAGATTTGTGACAGCAAAACGTCGCAATCCCCACCAAAACCATTCGCGTTTAGTTGAAGTTGCAAAGGGTCAAAAACCCTTTGCTTCGATTCTCGGTTGTGCAGATTCACGAGTACCCTCGGAGATTGTCTTTGACCAAGGACTTGGAGATTTATTTGTCTGCCGTATAGCTGGTAATATTGCAACAACACAACAAATTGGTAGCTTAGAATTTGGCAGCTTAGTGTTAGGCACTAAAGTAATCATGGTAATGGGACATGAAAGATGTGGTGCAGTAGATGCCGCAATCAAAGGCGCTCAAGTACCAGGGCAAATTGGAAGTTTGCTTGAAGCAATTAAACCAAGTGTAGAAAAATCAAAAGAGCAATCAGGAGATAAGTTAGAAAACGCTTGTAAAGCAAATATTTTGGCACAAGTTGAAAAATTGAAATCATCCGCAGTTTTAGCTGAATTAATCAAGGCAGAAAAGCTGAAAATAGTCGGTGGATATTACGATTTAGATACTGGCAAAATCAGTTTAGTAAGTTAGCTTTTTTGTCCTTTGTCATTAGTCATTGGTCATTACTAATGTACAAAGGACAAATAACAAAGGAGAAATAACAAAGGAAAAATATAATGTTAAGTGTTTTAATTTGGCTCCCTATTTTAGCCGCCGCTATTATAGCAATATTACCTGTAAGTTTCCCTAATCATCGCATTCGTCTAACAGCATTAATTTTTTCTGGAACAATTCTTGCCTGGAACCTATTTATCCTACTAAAATTCGATATCAGCAATCCAGGAATGCAATTTAAAGAGTACTTGCCCTGGAATGAAACCCTGGGTTTGAGTTATCAAATAGGTGTTGATGGGCTTTCTATATTAATGTTAGTGTTAAATAGCCTACTCACCTGGATTTCTATTTACAGCAGCAGTAAAGAAACTGAACGCCCCCGGCTGTTCTACTCAATGATTTTATTAGTGAGTGGAGGGGTTGCAGGTGCTTTCGTTGCTGAAAATTTACTGCTATTTTTCCTATTCTACGAACTAGAATTAATCCCCTTCTACTTACTAATTTCCATTTGGGGAGGGGTAAAACGGGGTTATGCTGGGATGAAATTCCTGATTTATACTGCGGTTTCAGGAGCATTAATTCTGGCAACATTCTTGGGTATGGTATGGCTGAGTGGTTCTACCAATTTTGCTTTTGATGCAGTCTCTACAGAAAATCTGTCAACAGCAAAACAAATCCTTTTACTAGCAGGAATAGTCTTAGGTTTTGGGATTAAAATTCCCTTAGTTCCCTTCCATACTTGGCTACCCGATGCTTACGTTGAGGCTTCAGCACCAATAGCCATTCTTCTCGGTGGTGTATTGGCAAAGCTGGGGACTTATGGACTACTGCGATTTGGTTTGGGGATGTTTCCCCATGCTTGGAGCATTATTGCACCGACTCTGGCCATTTGGGGAGCAATCAGCGCTATCTATGGGGCAGTAATTGCGATCGCTCAAAAAGATATCAAGCGCATGGTAGCATACAGTTCCGTCGGTCACATGGGCTATATCTTGCTAGCTGGTGCTGCTAGTACTCCCTTAGCACTTGTGGGTGCAGTCGCCCAAATGTTCAGCCACGGTATTATTCTGGCCATCCTTTTTCACTTGGTGGGAGTTGTAGAGGCCAAAGTTGGTACGCGTGAGTTAGATAAACTCAATGGTTTGATGAGTCCTATACGCGGCTTACCTCTAATTAGCGCCTTACTAGTTTTAGGCGGGATGGCTAGTGCAGGTATTCCTGGTTTAACAGGATTTATCGCCGAGTTTATCGTTTTTCAAGGTAGTTTCTCTGCCTTTCCCATTCCGACAATTTTGTGTGTAGTGGCTAGTGGATTAACCGCAGTTTATTTTGTCATTCTTCTGAACCGCACTTGTTTTGGTAGACTCGATAACTTCGCCTACTATCCCAAAGTTCTTTGGTCTGAGAAAATCCCAGCTTTAATTTTGGCAGCTTTTATCATCTTTTTAGGAGTACAACCCACTTGGTTAGTGCGGTGGAGTGAATCTACAACTACAACAATGGTGGCTGCAATCCCCTCTTTAGAAAAAACCGTAATCTCTGAAGTAGCACTGAAGTAATCAATAAGAGATTTACGTATTGATAAAGGAGGATGGAAAGATGAATCTGACATTAATTCCCAGTGGTCTTGTTCTATTTCGCTTTTTGATATCTCCATTCCTCCTATTAGATGCTTTGGATGGCAAAACCAGTATTTGGTTCATCGTCGGTTTTATTGCAGCCTTTCTCTCAGATATTTTTGATGGCATTATTGCGCGACGATTAGCTGTCAGCACTTCCCAATTGCGTCAAGCCGATAGTTGGGCTGATGTTTGTCTTTTTAGCTGTATTTTCATCAGTGCGTGGATAGTTCATCAAGATATTCTCGTAACTTATAGCGCCCCTTTGTTAATGATTGTTTTTGCTCAATTGGTGTGGTGGGTGGTGAATTTGGTGAAATATGGTAAACCGGCTAGCTATCATACTTATTCAGCAAAATTTTGGGGAATCACCCTTTTTATTGCCATTATTGCCCTGTTTGGCTTTGATTACGCCGGAGTTGCCTTATGGCTGACTTGTATTGCTGGCACAATTCATAGCGTTGAAGAAATTGCTATGACACTAATATTGCCAGTTTGGACACATGATGTTTTAAGCATTTTTCATGCCTTGAATATTCGTCAAGAATTACTAACACCAATTAATAAATAACATGACAGCAATTAAAACAGCAATTAAATTACCTCCTTCAACGCACGAATTTGCTGAAGTAATTCATCGCTTAGAAGCAGGCGGTGCAATGTTACCCGATACTCCAGAAAATTTGATGCAAATTATCGGTTTATATAAAGCTTATGCTGTGCCGATGGATTTTTACTGGCGCGACCTACTTTATATTGCTGAAAACGAATTTTTAAACCCGCTTCCCTTCTTTAAATACTTCTTACCCAAAGAGTATTTAGAACTGCATAATCACTATGCTGGTGATGATGCTGATTTACGAATTTGGCGCGGCGAAGCTACTGCACATCCAGAACTTTTGGCATTTATCGAGAAGGGTGAAACTTTCAAAATGCCGAAGTTATTGCATCACTTGTTTCACGATCGCATTAACATGGAGTTTGCTGAAGCTTGTATGCGGGCGATGTTGTGGCATAGAGGGATGGGTGGACAATTTGACCCTTACCTAGATTCAGACGAATATAAAGCCAACGCCGACCGAGCAATTAAAGCTTACTTCCAAGGAAACCCAGTAATGCTGGGGCTTTACAAGCTGTTTCCAGATATGTTTTTGGAACAGTGCCGCCAGATGTCATACTACGCCAACCTGGGTTTATTCTGGGAAGTCATGGCCCCGGTATTCTTTGAAATGTCCGATCGCTACGATGAAGGTACGATTAGCACCGTCCCAGAGGCAATGAGCTTCTTAGTTAATGGTATATTTGCGATCGCAGGCCGTCCCATTTACCATCACGTTTATATTCGCGGCAAATGCTACGAAATTATCCCCAAATCCAAGGGTTTCATGTGGCTATACGAAGCTGCATTACCTTATGTAGAAGCAGTTTTCTATCGCACTGCACCATTCAGAGGGACAAAATCTTATAATGCTCAAGCGCGTCAAGTACCAGAAGACCAAAAAGACTTTCACTTTGGTATTCTTTACGCTGATGTATTTCCAGTGGGTACTGCTGGCATTCCCCCGACATTATTAATGCAAGATATGCTGCATTTTTTGCCCCCATATCTTGTTGATTACTACAGCCAACATTGCCGGGGTGAAGAAGATATGTTGATTCAATTGGGAGTTAGTTTTCAACGGTCAATGTACTGTGTTACGTCTGCGGTAATTCAAGCCTTGCGAACTGCACTTTTATATCCTTTAGATGACCAAAATCCCAAACATTTGCAAGCCAATCGAGATTTTTTTGAGATGCAACTAAATCGCTTTACTCGACCCGACTATAACATTCGTGATGCCGCTCGTTTAGGGAGTATTCAAAGTCAAGATTATAGATAAGAAAGAGATCCCCTCAACTCCCAATACTTCTCGGTTAAGGGGAAAAGGGAAATAAAAAACCTTTAACCCTTACCCTTTACCCCAAACCAGATTCCGAGTTAAAAATGCACAAAGCGAGAAGTATTGCCTCAACTCCTGCCTTTCTTGTTAAAAGGCTTGCTCTAATTCCCTCCTTTTTAAGAAGGGTTAGAGAGGATTAAGATTTAATGGGATTTGAATGATGAACTCTGAGCCATTGCCGAGGCTGGAAACACAATCTAGATGCCCATAATGTTTATCGACTACCACTTGACGAGCGATCGCCAAGCCCAAACCAGTTCCTTTACCAACTCCTTTAGTCGTAAACAGATGCTGAAATATCTTCTGTTTCACATCCTCTGTCATGCCAATTCCATTATCTTTAATGCGAACAGTAACTGATTTTCTATCCTCTGTCAGCCCCGTTTTGATCGTAATTAGATTGGGATTTTGTTTAAGATATTCATAACTTTGCCCTTGACTCGATTCTTCCAGGGCATCGATCGCATTTGCCAAAATATTCATAAATACTTGATTAAGCTGTCCAGAAAAACAAGTGACCACAGGAATGTTGTCGTATAACCGCACAACCTGGATTTCTGGACGCTGATTATTTGCTTTCAGGCGATATTTGAGAATAAGTAGGGTACTATCCAGTCCTTCATGTAAATTAAATTCTACCGGATTATCTGTGTCCGACCGAGAAAACGTCCGTAAGCTGGTACTGATGTCCTTGACCCGTTCTGTTGCCCCTTTCATAGACAAGATCAGTTTCGGCAAATCTTCATTTAAAAATTCCAGGTCAATCTCCTTTGCGTGGTCTTGAATATTGGATAAGGGATTGGGATAGGCTTTTTGGTAGTGGTATAAATGCTGTAGCAAATCTTGGACGTATTCGGTGGCATTGCTGAGGCTACCATTCAGAAAACCGACTGGATTATTGATTTCGTGGGCAACACCAGCTACCAGATTGCCCAAAGCAGACATTTTCTCGCTTTGAATGATTTGCATTTGTGCCTGCTGCAATTCCTGGATTGCTTTCTCCAAATCTTGGGCTTGCTGCCGAAGCTGTGCTTCTGACTCCAGTAAAGCGGCTTCTGCTTGCTTGCGCTGTGCTACTTCTTGTTCAAGTTGCTCGTATGCCTCTACTCGTGTAGCCGCCGCTTGAATTGTATGGGCAAGGAATTGGATTTCATTATCCGGTAATCCACTGGGCATGATGAAATGGTCAATGCTTTGACTGTCGGTAACGGCTTTATTCAAACGTTTGAGTGGATGTAAGACCAATCGCTGAATCATCACCGTCATCAGCGCCAGAATTGCTGACATCCCAATGAGTAGGGTAAGGGTAGAGGTCGAGAAGGTTTGCCACGCTTGCTGGTGTAGTTCTTCGACATTGAGAATAGCGATCGCTAACCCGCGTCGGTTTGCTTGACCAAACAGTGTGCTGCTAAAGGGTAAAATTTGTACTAATGCTGGTTTACGATCTATTGTGACTCTGAAACTTGTTTCTGAACCCGTCTCAGCAGCCTTTTCTAACACTTTAGTCAATTCTGGATGAATTGAAGTATAGGGCGGATTTTCTAGTTCAGATCCACTCCGAGCCAGGGTTTCTCCATTGGGACTGGCGATCGCAACTTCCATCACCGTTGGCAGTGTAGCGTAGTTTTGCACCACTCGCTTGATAATACTTTTATTCCCCAGTTCGATTAATCCTTCCGTGGAAAACCCGACCCCCTGAGTAATCGATTGGGCACGTTGTTCTAGCTCTTGCTCCAGCTTTGATTGAATCAAGAAGTAGTTCAATCCCAATGTGGTTAAGCCGACCGTTGCTAGAGAAATACCAAAACCCATCAATAGTTGGTGGGATAAGTTATTTTTAGATGACTTGCTCATGACTTCAATTTTGTCAATGCTTCATTGACAAGTGCTGCATTAATCTCCACATCTTGCCGAATCACCCGACCATGACGCGGATCTGCTTGGAGCAGTTGGACAATTTCTGCCTTTGCCGAATTGAGGCGACCATCTACTGCAAACATCCGTTGGTTCAAAATAATATCTCCTTTTTTTAATCCAGCATAATCACTGGCAAAAGACTTACCACTTTGTCCCAGTTTTTTCCCAACTGTGTTGAACACTTTTGTCGGCTGGGTTTCAACGGCGTGCATCACATCAAACCATGCCAGCATGAATTGCTCTAGTTCCGCTTTTTTCGTTTTCACTATCCTGTCACTGGACATCAAGATATCAATCACCAGACTGTCTACTTGCTTTGTGGTGTAAATCACATTGCCCTTGATGTTCTTTGCTGTCTCCCCTAGCATCGGTTCCCAGAGTACAGTAGCATCAATCGCACCTGTGCTAATTTTCTGGGCTGCGACATCATTGGAGTAATCCCGAATCTGAACTTCAGAGGGTTTAATTTGATGGGCTTTCAAGGCTTCCAGCAAAATTAGATGGTTGACGGTTCCTAACTTTGCTCCTACTTGTTTACCGCGCAAATCTTCTACGGATTTAATTTCTGGCTTGGCAACAATTCCGTCCGCTCCCGCAGAAATATTGGTCGTCATTAACACCACAGGTTTGCCATTGCCTGGATCAACCTGCATCACATCCCAGAAAGAAACAAATGCCGCATCTAGTCCACCACGCATCACCGCCCGACTGGAATCTTGCTGGTTATCAAATCGCACAAACTCAACCTCTAACCCTCGATGCTTTAAGATTCCTGATGGTTGGGCATAGAGTGCAATATCAAACCCTACCCAGTTTGTAATTCCGACCCGGAGCGGTTTGAGAGCTTGGTTTTGCCCAAGACTACAGGCATTGGTCATAAATGTGAGGGAAAGGGCGATCGCAAAAAAATAGAAAAAGGCAGGCTTGATACCTGACCTCAACTTTTGTTTACACCAGATATCCCATGTGTCAATAATCTGAGCAACTTTCATAACTTATCAAGCCTACTCTGGGAAAACTGTACTTAAGACGAAGGGTTCCCAAAAGTATAGTAAGTATAACGTTCCCGTTTTCCCTCAATACTTGTCGGTTAAGGGGAAAAGGGAAAGAAAAAACCTTTAACCTTTTCCCCAAACCCAATTCTGAGTTCAAAATCCTTAACCGAGTAGTATTGCGTTTTCCCTGTTCTAGCCGGATGCCTAAGCTTCTTATTAACTGGATAATACTCTTGCAATACTCGTCAATTCCATAATTTTCTCAAACTGGAAATTATGAGCTAAATTCTGGATAAAATTGCTCAATATAGCATTTTCTGAAGGAATTTGTTCAATCAATTCTAAAATTAAGTCATCACTACATTGGGCTGCGGCAGTATAAAGCTGTTTCACCCATTCAGGCGACATTTCAGACAATAAAGGAACTAAATCTGTAAGCTTAAAGATTGATTCTGTTATTTGTTGTTTTGTATTCTTTATCTGATAGTTATCTTCTTGATAAATATATTTAACTTCTAAATATTCGCTCAATTTTTCTAATAATTCTTCTTCACGGAAAGGCTTGTTAATATAATCATCACAACCAGCTTTTATTGTTGCCTCTCGTTGTTCCTCAAAGGCGTTAGCAGTTAAGGCAATAATAATCGTCTTGCGATTTGGGACTGAAGTTTCTTCTCTAGCTTTAATAATTTTTGTGGCTTCGTAGCCGTCCATAATTGGCATCCGCATATCCATAAAAATTAGGTGTGGTTGCCATTGTTGCCAAAGTGCGATCGCTTCCGTGCCATTTGCCGCTTCTTGGACTGCAAAACCGATAGATGTCAGAATTTTTACTAGCACTAAACGGCTGTCTGTGGAGTCATCAACCACCAAGATGCGGTATTCGTTTTGAGCGGGTGCTAAACTCAGAACTTGTCGTCTAATTTGTTGAATCTGGATTTCGCTGGCTGCGGCTAGATCAATTTGAATATCAAAGGCAAATGTACTTCCCTCACCAATAATGCTGGTGACGCTAATGTTTCCTCCCATTAGTTCCACATATTTGCGGCTAATTGCTAAACCTAGTCCTGTTCCCTGTTGCGATTTTCTACCGGTTTCAGTTTGTCCAAAAGCTTCAAACAGCAAGTTAATTTCCTGTGGCGCAATACCGCGACCAGTATCTGTAACCTCGAAGAAGAGATGAGGAGGTTGAGGTAAAATTTTATCCCCCATATCCTCCATCGCCACGCGTAATATTACTCTTCCTGTATCAGTAAATTTAATTGCATTTCCCAAGAGGTTAAGCAATACTTGACGCAGTTTACTTTCATCAGCTTGGATATATTGCGGAAGGTAAGATGTATATTCAAAACTTAATTCTAAGCCTTTGGAAGTGGCACGGAAACGCAACATCTCTTCCAGGTTTTCTAAGAGGCGAATTAAGTCAAAACTGTTGAGATTTAATGTTATTCTACCGGCTTCAATTTTAGACATTTCTAGAATGTCGTTGATTAAGTTGAGAAGATGTTCGCCAGCACGATTGATGATTGCTAGATTTTGCTGATGTTCAGTAGATAAAGCATGATCGTGGCTCATGATTTGGGTAAAACCGAGGATGGCGTTGAGTGGAGTACGCAGTTCGTGGCTCATGTTGGCGAGGAATTCGCTTTTGGCGCGGTTGGCAGCATCAGCTGTGATCACAGCTTCTTGCAATGCTTGTGACTGCCTTTGAGTCTGCGCCAGTAATTGTGCCTGCTGTAAAGCCACACCTAACTGATTGCCAATTTGAACTACGATGTTGATTTCTCCTGGTTTCCATTGACGGGAATCGGAATTTTGATAACTCGCTAGTAGTCCCCAAATCTGATCACCATATAAAATGGGGACAATAATGTAAGCTTTTGCCTGAAAGCGTTCTAAAAGGCTGATGTAAGAGGGATGAAACTCAGCATTGTAAATGTCTGGGACGCAGCGAAAAGTTGCGCCTTGTGTGTAAATGCCATCTTGAATTGCTTGCATATCAGCATCTTCGGCTTGATTATCCGTGCTATCCAAAATTTTTGCTATGCAACGTCCTTGTTGTAAGACACCTTCTGTGAGATGAGGATCGTTGTTATGTTCTTCTATCAGAGAAATCCAATCATTACCTACAGACTCAGAGACAAATTCGCCACTCCATTGGGGATTGAAACGATAGACAACAACCCGATCGCAATTGAGTACTTGTCGTAATTCTTGAGTGGTAGCCGCAAATATAGTCTCTAAATCCAATGTTTGGCGCATCCTTTGAATCACTTGGGCGATCGCTCTTTCCCGTTCTGCACTCTCACGCAGGGCTTCTTCTGCCAATTTTCTCTCGGTAATATCTGTAATCGTACCGATATAACCCTTAATTTCTCCATCATCTCGAAATTCTGGCAAAGCCTGACAAATTACCCAGACAACTGTACTATCATCACGTAAAAAACGATGTTCGTAGTTATACGCTGTTTTAGTAACTCTCGCTTTATTCCATGTCAACAATAATTGCTCGCGATCGTCTGGATGTACGGCTTTTGTCCAACCTGTTCCCAGAGACTCTTCTAAACTGCATCCACTAATTTCACTCCAGCGTTGATTAAAATATAAGACATTACCATCCACATCAGTGTGGAATATACAAGCTGGGGAGGTTTCTGCTAGCAGTTGATATCGCTGCCGACCTGTTTGTAAAGCTAATTCTGCGAGTTTAGCATCGTTGATGTCTGCCCAATAACCGACACATTCTATAGGTTTACCAGCTTCGTCACGAATTAACCTCATCTTTTCGTAAAACCAGTGATAAGTTCCGTCAGCGTGTAACCACCGATATTGATAGGAAGTGTACTCTTGCTCAACCAGCTGGGAAAATTTTTCTGAAATCAGTTCAATATCTTCTGGGTGGACATGATGCAGCCAGAAATTAGGATTTTCGACAAATTCCTGCGCTTCGTAACCAACCATTGCCTTAACGTTCTTACTAATAAAGGTAGTGCTAAAATTGCCTAATGTTTTTTTGCTGCTATAAATCACCACAGGGCTAGAAGTAAGCAGATATTGAAGGCGCTCGTTAGCTAAACGTAGTTCTTGTTCGACTTGTTTGCGTTCGCGTAGCGCGGCTTGCCGTTCGCGTAGTGCTGCTTGCAGTTCGCTAATTTCTACTAAAACCGCGCCCACACCAGAAAGGTGATCGTCCTCACCAGGAATCGGAAAATAAGAAACTAAGAAGTGGCGGATAATATCTGGTTGTTTAATTGATGCGGCGCTTAATTGTTGATTGAGTATGGGTTCACCTGTCAACAGAACCTGTTGATAAAATGGTTCTACGACACTGGCCATTTTGGGTAAGGCTTCATAAATAGTCTTACCAATATGAGCTTCCTGGGATATTCCATTAATTTCCGCTAGCACTTGGTTGATTTGCACAAACCGCAGTTGGTTATCTACAATATTCATACCCACGGGAGCCCCCGTAAAAAAGGCATTGAGACGAGCTTCTCTAAGTGCTAATTCTTGTTCTAGGGTTTTGCGCTCAATCAACCCACCTAACTGAGCAGCAACAGCATTTACTAGCAAAAGCAAACGTCTATCTACCACTACTGAACTACGTTTAAAAAACACTAAAACAGCTAATACTTCGTTTCCAGCCAGTATGGGAACACCAAAACCAGCTTTTAATCCTACCTTTGCTGCTTGTTGCGATCGCAAAAAAATTGGCTCTGTAACTTCTGAAACATCTTCTATCCATTCTGGTTCCTGATTCTGCCAAACTCTTCCTGGTAGTCCCACTCCCAGAGGAAATTTCACAATTTGACTGTGGTGGCAAAATTCTTCCAAATTGCTTTGTTCGCCATACCAGCCCAGGCTGTGTTCTAAAACAGCACTATCTTCATTAGGTATCCATGCTTCACCAAAATCCCAGCCAATAGTATGACAAATTAAGCGCAAGACCAGTGCTAAAGAGCTATTAACATCATTGGCGCGAGTGATGGCTTGGGTTGTCAACAGTAATAAACGACTTTCATTTTCTGCCTGCTTGCGTTCAGTAATATCTTTCGCTGTGCCTAGTACGTACCATTTCCCATCAATCTCGATCATTTCTGCACTCAACAAGGTTGTCCTGATTTCCCCTGTGGACGTGCAGACATCAACCTCATAGTTACGAATAGCTTTAGTTTTTTGCAGCATCTGGGTGAGAAAATTATATTCTTCTGGATTCACCCAAATATTCAATTCTTGATCGGTGCGATCAATAACCTGAGAACGAGAATAACCAAAAAACCGGCAAAAACTGTCGTTAACTTCAACAAAGCGTTTGTTAGGAACAGTAATTAAGGCAATGGGATCGGGAGATGACCGAAAAGCTGATGCTAACTTTTCTTCAGAAGCCCTCCGCGCAGCTTCGGCGCGTTGACGTTCTTTTGCTTCCAGCACCAAGGATACTAAATTGCCCAGAGAGCGAGCGAAATTTTGATCTTCTAGCGTCCAATGATGAGCAACTCCCACTGCCTCCAAACATAAAACCCCTACGGTTTTTCCTTCCTGCCTAATGGGTGTATAGAGTATAGAGGTAATATTTAATCTTGAGTAAGATGGAGAAAATTCTCTAATTCTGGGATTGGTATGGGCATCATCTGCGGCGATTGGTTGATCTTGTTGCAAAGCTGCAAAATAAGCTGGATAGTCTGCCTCTGATAAAGAAAATCCTTCACTATGTTGATTACGACTGCCCTCAAATAGGTCAAAACACTCGATTTTCAAGCCTGTTTCGTCATATAGCCAAACACTGGCTCGTTCCATTCCAATATTTTTGACAGCTGTTTCTGTAATTTTACCCAAGGCTGCTTTCAAGTCACCCTGATAAAGGATTTGATTTTGTGCGAGTTGGGTTAGCACTAAGTTATGATTGCGGAGCTTAATCGCACTTTCTTGGAGTAATTTTTCTACACCTCGGCGCTGTGTAATATTACTAGCAGTGCCTGTCATCCCTCTGACTAAACCCTCTTCGTTGCGTAATGCGATCGCATTAAACATTAAATAAAGTAAAGTACCATCTTTAGCTACACAGGTAGTTTCATGTTGAAATATCGGCTTTCCCTGGAAAACACGCTCAAAGGCTACTTTATCTTTAGCAACTTGCTGAGGCGAGATAAAATCAGTCAAGGTACGCCCGATCATCTCCTGGGGTTCATAACCATAAATCTGCTTGACTGCCGGATTAACAAAAGTAATTAGTCCATCAATATCTACCGACCAGATCATATCCTGGGATGTCTCCACTAAGTGGCGATATTGACTTTCACTTTTCTTGAGAGCAGCTTCGACTAAAAGGCGTTCGTTTTGGTAAACTTCTCTACAAAAGGCTTTGCTAAGGCTAGCAGGAATTTCTGTGAAAATTTCTTCTATCTGTTGGTTCCGAACACTTAACTCAACAGCAATCCGTTGACGTTCTTTAATCTCCTCTTGCAGTTGGGCATTTTGTTCTTTTAACTGTTTTTTCAGCTTTTGGAGAGTTAGTTGATTTTGTATGCGTAATAAAACTTCTTTAGCTTGAAATGGTTGAGTAATATAGTCAACATCCCCTAAATCACAAATATTTACTTCTGCTGATAATTCCTCTAAAACACCAAAAAAAATTATCGGAATCTCTTGAGTTTTCTGATGAGATTTTAAATTTTGATAAACCTCATAACCATTTATTTTGGAAATGAGAAAGTTTAGTAAAATCAAATCAGGATGAAAAGCCAGTGCCCTATTGATTGCCAATTCTCCAGAAAGGGCACTTTGTACCTGATAAGATTGGTTGTGAAGGATGTCTGATAAAAAATGCAAATTTTCTAGCTTATCATCAACTAACAAAATTTTGATTTTTTGAGCATCCATATCAGTCACTAAGCTAATTTTCAATCAGTAATAAATTGTTGAATCAAGCTGAACATGAAATCAGAAAGCAAAACCTTATTAAAAGATTGTAAATATAATGATCGTTACTTACCACCATACTTCACTTTAGAATACAGGTGTGTCAAGTTAAGGCAAAAGTCTCTGTAACTGTGGATCAAACTCTGTAAGAACAACAATTACACTGTAATATAGAAAGTAACTTTTATACAAAAACTATTTGGAAGTGATTATACTATGGCTTAACGTCAATTCTGCATCAGGATTCTAAAATATATGAATGAGCGTATTGTAGGTGATACCCAACAAAACCGCACGACTAAACCCTCCTCTTTTTAAGGGGAGGGTTCGCTACAACAAGTATAAAAAGTTCTAGATCCTCCTAAATCCATGCCAGATGCTTCTCCCAAGGGGAGACGCTGCGCGAACAAGTTGGGCATTGCCTGCCTAACGCAGTGACTCCCCTTAGAAAGCTAAAGCTACCGTGTACATACAAGTCACCAGTTTTATCCAAATACGCTTGGGATAAGCCAGAAAGCCCTCATGTAGAGACGCGATAAATCGCCGTCTCTACAAATAATGTACTCGTCAATTATTCCTAGACAGACTACTATTTCCGACTTGTGTGTACACCGTAGCCTTAGAAAGGGGGACTTTGATTCTGGTTCCACCTTTTTTAAGGCTAGGGAGGATCTCAAAGTGCCTAAAGTCACAGCAAAACACTTTTCAAACAACCTTAAAGAAAAAATCAAGCTTTGGGCTATTTTTTGCGTAAGTCCTGTTTAGTTAATCGCTGCTTAATAGATTCAGACAATCGTTCTGGATGCTTGGAAAAATAGAAGATTTTTAAGAAGGTAAAATTTATATTCCTAGCTAACCAAATCTGCCATCGTTCCATCAAAGATAGGGTTTTAATATAATCATTAAATAATTTTTCAATTCGCGCTAAACTACTTCCTGTTGCAGAATCATCAAATGTTTTAGTTCCTGGATAATATCTAAAGTTACCCCAAGTCTCATTGAAATACTTAACATGAGATGAACAAACCGCTCTCAAGAGGAAATCTACATCCATTGCGTAATGTTCTTCTACTTTGTATAGTCCGATTTGCTGATGCAATGATTTATGGTAAAAGTAAGCAGATGGATTTAATGGAAAAGAAGAATCGATAATTCCATCGTCATTAATTCGCCTTTCTAATAGTAAATCAATCGTCCGTAACGGTTTAGCTTTATTAATAAAAATTAGTTTACCTTCCAGAGTGCAAATATTACAGTTACCAATAATCAAGCTAGGCTCTGATAAAGTGGGAAAAATTTCACAGATGCGGTTAAGAACATTTATTTCATAAAAATCATCAACATTTAAAACACCAATAATCTCTCCTTGCGCCATAGCAATTCCTTTGTTCATAGCGTCAGATTGTCCTTTGTCCTTTTCACTAATCCAACGTATGTGAGAATATTGATTGGCTTTATCTTTAAGAATGTCTACTGTCTTGTCACTTGAACCTCCATCAACAATGATATGCTCCACTTCTAAACAATTTTGGTCAATGACAACTTGAAGGCAAGATTCTATAAATTTCTCACCGTTATAAACTGGTGTAATTATACTAATCATTAGCAAGGGCCTTTTGTGCGTATTACAAATAAAAAATAATTCAAATAATTGAATTGATATTCGATCATATAGTTCCCAATTGGCACAAGTGTATAACGCAACTCTAAGCAGTGTAAATACGTAAATTGCGTTCGTGTATGTAAGTAATAAATGGAAATTCGTCTAAGGGTATTTCTAACCCATGACAAGATACAACTATTTGATGAAGTGTAGCGGTCAATAGAATTCTTGA
Organism: Nostoc sp.; assembly: GCF_036917775.1. Classification (GTDB taxonomy): domain Bacteria; phylum Cyanobacteriota; class Cyanobacteriia; order Cyanobacteriales; family Nostocaceae; genus Nostoc. The sequence goes on along the minus strand of NZ_JBALEQ010000078.1, from coordinate 16,305 downwards.
GATTCAATTGAGGCATTGAAAAGGCCATAGAAACGGAGGTTGTTTTTTGCCAATCCTCCGTTTCTGATATTTCTATTATCACTCAAAAATGAATAGACAAAGTGCTGCAAAAAGTTTAGGTAACATTTTGTAGCCTACTGGCAACTTCTGATGTTTGTCCAATGGTATTAAATCGAGAGAGGGTGCTATTCCTCTTGTACATCAACCCAGATACTACCTTCTTCCACACGAAGAGGAAACACCGGCAACGCTTTTGGTTGTGAAACCAATGAGAGTACCTTGCCTACACCAGGTGGCCAAGAACACCAGTCTTGTACTTCACCAGTCCGCAGGTCAAAAGCACTGTGATGGAAAGAACAAACAATTGCTCCATCTTTTATTTTGCCACTTTTCAGAGGTAATTTTAAGTGAGGGCAGGTGTTATCTACAGCATAAAGCTGATTTTCGTGATTCAAAAGCAGAATTTTACGGTTGCCAACTTTCACCACTTCTCGCGTACCTGGGGAAAGTGCTTCGACTGCAAGAACTTTAGTCCAGCTCATTAGGTTCTCCTCTCCTAATATATCTGCTTTCAGTTTCTCGCAATTGTGACCAGTGCGATCGCCTTTCAGTACTAGGCAAAAGTCAGTAAGATTGCAAACTTTTCCCGAAAAAGCGATATCTACGACGAACTTGACTAACGATGGTGAGATGTGACAGCTATAAAATCTTACATTAAACTTCATTTATACACTGAATAAACTGATTTCTGGGTAAACTAAAAAAAGCACATTTTATCCTTGCATCATAAAGCTTGTAGCTCATCACAGACAATATTGAGGGATATAAAAAATGATTAAGACAAGTTACGAATTTGACCAGTCTATTCTCCCCGCCGGATCTTCATTAAAGACTAATATTCTGCTACGTTTTCGTCCTGATATCGCTGAATCTCCCCGACGGAACCTTAACCTTTCTCTTGTAATTGACCGTTCCGGCTCTATGGCAGGCGCTCCCTTACATCATGCACTCAAAGCTGCTGAGTCTGTGGTCGATCAACTTGAGCTAGATGACATTCTCTCAGTAGTTGTTTACGACGATGAAGTAGATAGCGTTGTCTCACCTCAAGCTGTAACTAACAAAGCCACACTGAAAGATTCTATCCGCAAAGTGAGAGCAGGTGGTATTACTAACTTATCGGGGGGATGGCTCAAAGGCTGTGAACACGTCAAAACGCGACTTGATCCGCAAAAAATCAACCGTGTTCTCTTGCTTACCGATGGTCACGCCAATATGGGCATTCAAGACCCCAAGGTATTAACGGCGACATCAGGGCAAAAAGCTGAGGAAGGTATCACCACAACTACATTAGGTTTTGCTCAGGGTTTTAATGAAGACCTGCTAATTGGTATGGCAAGGGCAGCCAGGGGAAACTTCTACTTCATTCAAAGCATTGATGAAGCAAGTGAAGTGTTTAGTATTGAGCTAGACAGTCTCAGAGCAGTAGTAGGACAAAACCTCACAGTGAAACTTGAGTTGGCTGAAGGTGTCAGTCTTGTTGATACCTTAAGTCTTGCAAAAGTTAGCCAGAATGATGCTGGTCAGGCTGTTATCAGCTTGGGAGAGCTTTACGAGGGTGAAGACAAACTTCTCGGTTTAAGTTTGGTGATATCAAGCGCTCAAGTTGGTGAGTTACCTGTGATGAAACTGCATTACAGCGCCGATATTGTCCAAAATGACCTCATTCAAAACGTTTCAGGCACAGCAGATATTATCGCCAAAGTTGGCACTGTTGAGGAAGCAGCTTTTGCCTCTACAAGCCATATCACTCTTGAACTGAGCCGCCTCACCATCGCTAAGGCTAAAGAGACTGCCCTCGATTTAGCTGAACATGGCAGACACCAGGAAGCGGAAGAAACCCTGCGTACCCTGGTGAAAGATTTGCGGGATAAAGGGTTAAACGAGAATTTTGAAATTGCTGAAGAGATCGATCAACTTGAGTATTTCGCAAGTCGAATCGCCCAAAAAGCTCTAGGTAATGCCGGACGTAAAGAATTGCGAGATCAATCTTACCAGACAATGAATCGTAATCGCAACGATCTGGTGGGGCGCGGTATTACTGCTGGTGATGAAGTCTATGCAATGCCAGTTGTCAATGAAGTTGGCTCAGGTGTTGAACTTTATTGCGTCCGTGAAGGGGGTAAACTACGGGTCAAAGTCATATCTGAAGGCTACGATTCAGCCAAGAATGTCCAGTTTCCCCGGAGTATTCGGGCAGAGGGAGCAAGGTATGTTGTTGAAGGACTGGAACTCTCAAGCGATGGCACTTTCTATCGTGTACGTGGCAATATCACTCGTTTTGCTCAACCTGGTGAAGCAGATATCTTTGTTGCCCCTAGACAATCGAATATAGCTTATACAGGCAAAGCCTCTAAAGGGCCTGCCAGTGCTGCCGATCTTCCCACAACTAATGTTGTCAAAGACGGCATTCTTGTTCAGTGTGTCAAAGATGGCAGCAAACTACGCGCTAGAGTGGTTTCCGACGGCTATGAACCAGATTGGAATATGCGTTTTCCGCGATCGGTTCGTGAGGAAGGAATGCTTTATGTCGTTGATGAAGTCAAAACAGCACCTGATGGAAAGTCTTATATTGCGTGTGGTGAAATTAAGCGATTTGTCCAACCCACTACTCCTGTGTCAAGTTAAAATTAGTGGGTAGACAAGCTCCTAATAAGGACTTTAGTCTTTATTTGCAAGCACTAAAGTCCTTACTACAAAGCATCAAAACTAGTTTGAAAAACCACTGTTGACTCAGAGTAAAATTCCAAGAAGTCCAAAAGACCAGGTAGAGTTAACCGTCCTTATATAATACCTCTAGCCCCTTTATCAACCAGAAGCTTCCATGACTCCTCAGCAACTTGAACAACGTTCTCAACAACTCGAAGCACGAATCTTAATATTGGAGAGAGAACTGGCACAGATGAAGCAAACGCTATCAGAGTCCCTTAAGAAAAAAGAACCCTGGTGGTTGAAAATTGTAGGTACATTTGAAGATGATCCCACTTTTGACGAAGCTGTTCGCCTAGGACAAGAATGGCGAAAATCTGCTAATTGAGATTGTAGACATTTTACAATGTATATTCTTGATACCGACCATCTCAGCCTTATCCAGCGTAACGGACAGGAGGGGAAACGGATTCTGACAAGGCTGGCAGCTATTGAAGAGGTTGAACTTGCTGTCACAGTGATTACCTATGAAGAGCAAGTCCGAGGTCGGCTCGACTTCCTATCTAGAGCAAAAACCTTAGATGAACGAATTTTAGCTTATCAAGGGCTACAACAACTTGCAACAGACTACCGCTCTATTGCGATTGTCCCTTTCAACCGGACAGCAGCCCAGGAACATCAACGCTTACGAAAAGCCTATCCTCGTCTGGGGAATATGGATCTAAAAATAGCTGCAATCTCCTTGATTAATCATGCTACTCTTGTTACCTGTAATCAATCAGATTTTGGGCAAATCAGAGAATTGCAAACCGAAGATTGGTCAAGAGAATAGGTACACATCTCTACAAACAACTTTTTGCAAAATCCAAAATTGATATTAAGCCTCGATCGCAGGATTATAATCATCTGGGTTATTAAAGCCCGCAATCCAAGCGGCTGCTTGATGGCAACTCCGCATATCAGGAGGAACCCGCAAGATATGAATATGTCCTGTGGATGGACAGGTGACTTTTAAGACCATGAGTGGCTCGTCATCCTCAAAAGGGATGTAGACTAGTTGACGTTCTCCACCAGCGTCACGATCGCGATCGCGGATCAATCCTCCCACTTGCTGCAAAAATGTCTCGTATCCCAGACGCTCAATCAGCACGCGGCGCAACTCAACGTTCTCTATATTGAGGATATCCTGCCCCGTTAGAGACTGAGATTCAAAGGCAATCTTATCTGTCACCTGCACGCCTCGCCAGCGCCAAACAAAACCATGTCCCGCAGATACACTAGTAATCCCACTTCCTGCCAACTCGATCCAATAAGTAACGTGGAGTCCTGTGGGAAGGGTTGTGAGGTTTACACAGTCGCTGATATCAAGACTTTCACAGGTGAGATTTTCAGGTAGATTGTAAAGATCCAACGCACCGCTTAAATCCAGATGACCTAAAACGCGCATCCCATCCCAGGCGCGATGTTCAAGGATGAGTTTTCGAGCATATTCAGCCGATACAGGCTCGTGGCTTTGGTTTGGGCGCTGCAAAACTGGTTTATTCGGCACACGTCCATTAGACATGATCTTAAGCATTAGTCCATTACCTCCACATAGGCATCAGGGCGATATTCGCGTTGTCTCCAAACGCGGTAAAGCCCCTGTGGTAATTCAATCGCCCGATGTTCTTCATGAACTAAAGTGGCACTTGGTTCTTTAACCTCAAGAAAAAGGTCACTACCATGTACCCACAACTGAACAGCATCAGATTGCTGAATGCGATGGCTATGTCCTGTAATTTCACCATGAGCCAAAGTAGCACCTACACGCTTCTGAGCGCCCACAGGTAAGCTAGCAATATGTCTAATTAAAACGTCGCCATGTCTATAGAGAATACTAGCTTGGGAGTTATTACTGTTGTTAAACATCTTTTTTATAGGCTCATCAAATAACTACGAATTACGAATTACGAATTACGAATTACTAACGTCCTAGTCTCAAACCTCTTTCCATAAGCATCTGAGGTTCAATATTCTCAACTTTAGGTATCGCTTCTAGCTGAGGAATCTTTGCGATCGCATCAACAATATTACCTGATTGGGCACGCAACCAAGCGGCGTGAGGTGCATAGTCAAGGTTTTCTACTACTTCGTAACCCGCTCGATTAATTGCCTCGTGCTGGGACTTTACATCAACGCCTTCAGCAAAGCGGATGAAAACCAGTCCAGTTGGTACTGCTAGGGAACCATTGGGTTCTATTGTATAAACTGGACTCAGTTTACCCTGCTCTGATTGATTGGGTTCGCCTGGAAAAACTGCGTAGGCGTAGCCCATCGTAGACATCGCACCATCGTTAAGTTGTAAAATTGCTCCTGGTGCTACCGTCTTGGGTTGATTATTATAATGTATTGCATAGTACCCAGACTTACGAGTGTAAGATATAGCAGTGCTATTGCTGCCAACCCGAATTTGTTCAGGATATTCAGAAAAATAGTCGTTTTGAAATTTCACTTCAGCAATCAGGGGTAAAGAGTACACCTGTAGAAAATACTCAGCCGGAAAATAAAACATCTTTCTCAAGTTCTAATGATGTTATAGCGTTTTCAATGGTACAGAATACAAATCTTTTATCGGGATACAAGCTATGTATCCCTAGTCTTAGTGAAGATTCGTAAAACAGCCTGACTTTGAATTCTTCTTTTCGGGAAAGACGAATCGAAGGCTTGTATGAACTTTAGAGAGATTAAATTCTGTTGCAGATGGATCTTTTTAATATCGTAATACACATATAACACATGAAATAAAAACCATCCATAAACTAAGCATAAACGCACGCTGCATATAGCAAGCTTTAAAAGTAGTGCATAATACGATTTCCCAACGCCCAATTTTCAAGACAAATATCCCAGGAGATTAAGCTATGGTTCAGGTTCGCTATGGTGGACAGAACGGTCAACAGTATGAACTTGCTATCAGTGAAGAACACGTTGTAGTGCGTACCGAAAGCCGCAGTACTCTAATTGGTGCAAGACCGTTTGAAGTCGCACCTGTGTCACCCACAGCTCGTAGCATCCTCAATCAATTCGAGTTAACAACGCGGTTTCGGCAAGCGGGTGTGGAAATTTTGCGCGCGAAAGTTCCGACTCAGGGTGTTGCTTTGCGCGATCGCGCCCGTGAAATTCTCAACCAAGAGTCTGAAGTCCAATTTGCCGGACGTGTCTTGATCGATCCAGCCTCCAGTCAACCGATAATTTACACCGAAAACCTCTTCGTTAAATTCGATAATGAAGAAGAATCAAGGGTTTGCCAAGAGGTATTGCGACGTTACAGCCTAACAATTAAACGCCAACTTGAATATGCGCGAAATGCTTATTTTGTCAATGCACCTGCAAATACTGGTATAGCGATCTTTGACATCGCCGAGAGACTTCTGAATGAGGAATCAGTTGAACTCTGCCATCCTGAACTAGTGCGTGAATCACGCCAACGTCAGGTTTTCCCGCAGCAGTGGCACTTAAAGCAAACAACAATTAACGGTAAGGTAATTAACGCCCATGCCAACGTTGAGGCAGCTTGGAAGTTGAGCGATGGCACAGGAGCAATTATTGCAATTATCGACGACGGAGTGGATCTCGATCATGAAGAATTCCGTTCCTCTGGAAAGATTGTTGCCCCACGTGATGTCACACGTAAAAATGACAATCCCAGACCCGGAAACGACAATAACCACGGGACAGCTTGTGCAGGAGTAGCTTGTGGCAACGGGAAATTTGGGGCATCTGGTGTAGCACCAGGCGCAAAACTGATGCCGATTCGTTTAGCTTCGTCGTTGGGTTCACAGGATGAAGCAGATGCTTTTATTTGGGCGGCTCAAAATGGTGCTGATGTGATTTCTTGTAGTTGGGGCCCAGCAGATGGGACTTGGTTTGAGCCAAACGATCCTCTACACAAGCAAAAAGTACCTTTGCCTGACTCCACAAGATTGGCTATGGACTTTGCAATCAATAAAGGACGTAACGGCAAGGGATGTGTAATTTTATTTGCAGCTGGCAATGGTAACGAAAGTGTGGATAACGACGGCTACGCCAGCTACCAAAAGGTAATTGCGATCGCAGCTTGTAACGACTTTGGCACAAGAAGCGCTTACAGTGACTTTGGCCAGGCTGTCTGGTGTGCCTTTCCCAGTAACAATGGTGATAGTTCTCAAACCCCTGGAATTTGGACAACCGATCGCGTTGGTGTACTTGGTTATAATTCCGGTAATGTAAATCTGGGTGATGCCGGAGGTAACTACACAAACGAATTCGGCGGAACTTCTAGTGCTTGTCCTGGTGCGGCTGGTGTAGCAGCATTAATTATTGCCAGAAATCCAAATCTGCGTTGGGACGAAGTACGAGATATTATCAAACGCTCTTGCGATCGCATCGATCAAGCTGGAGGTAAATATGATGCCAATGGTCGTAGCCCTTTCTACGGTTATGGTCGAATGAATGCTCTCAAAGCTGTAGAATTGGCCAAGCCGGCGCAAACATCGCCCATTAGCAGATTCCAGGCAGTGCAAGATATCCCAATTAACGATTTGCAAACATCAACATTGTCGTTGGCGATCGCTAATACCAGCCTGATGAAATCCATCAAGGTTAATGTAGACATCGAGCATACTTATATTGGGGATCTGGTAGTTACTCTCCTTCCCCCAGTGCAAATAGGCATACTTCCCATAGTTCTGCACGATCGCCAGGGCGGAGCTACAGATAATATCAAAACAACCTATGACGAGGTAAACACCCCAAAACTTGCTGCCTTTAAAGGTAAAAGTCCCCAAGGAACCTGGACTCTGGAAGTTGCAGATAAAGCTACCACGGATACAGGAAAGATTCGCAGCTTTACCATTGAAATCGGATTTTAGACCAACACGTTTGAGTTAGGGAGTGTGGGGATGAGGGAGTAGGGGAGGCAGAGGAGACAAGGGGACAAGAGGTGAGAACTTGAAACAAGTCTTTCCCCTTGTCCCCAATTCTCCTTGTCCCCAAGTCCTCTTACCCATTCCCCATATCAATTAGCTTTGAGTCACAGGCTCTTTCGCCAAGAACTTCTCTAATTCTGTCAGCGCATCAGCATCAACCTTAGTTTGCATTGGGCAGAACTTAGGCCCACACATCGAACAAAACTCAGCAGTTTTATAGATATCTGCTGGTAAAGTTTCATCGTGATATTCCTTAGCTCTTTCTGGATCGAGTGATAATTCAAACTGACGGTTCCAATCGAAATTGTAACGCGCCTTAGAAAGTTCATCATCTCTATCCCTTGCACCAGGGCGATGTCTAGCAATATCAGCTGCATGAGCCGCTATTTTGTAGGCAATCAACCCATTCCGCACATCTTCGGCATTTGGTAAACCCAAATGTTCCTTTGGTGTTACATAGCACAGCATTGCAGTACCATACCATCCAGCCATTGCTGCTCCAATGGCTGAAGTAATATGGTCATAACCAGGAGCAATGTCTGTCACCAACGGGCCCAAAACATAGAAAGGTGCTTCAGAACACTCTTCCATCTGCTTACGGACGTTGAACTCAATTTGATCCATTGGCACGTGTCCTGGCCCTTCCACCATTACCTGGACATCATCTTCCCAGGCTTTGCGAGTTAGCTGTCCTAGCGTTTTCAATTCAGCTAATTGTGCTTCATCTGAAGCATCATGAGTACAGCCGGGACGTAGAGAATCTCCTAAACTGAAGGAGACATCGTACCTTTTGAAAATCTCAATAATGTCTTGAAAATGGGTATAAAGTGGGTTTTGCTTGTGGTGATGTAGCATCCACCGCGCCAAAATACCGCCGCCGCGAGAGACAATACCAGTGATGCGGTTTCTCACTAAGGGCAAATGCTCAATCAAAATCCCTGCGTGGATAGTTTGATAATCTACCCCCTGCTGGGCGTGCTTTTCGATGATATGAAGAAAATCATCAGCAGTCAGATTCTCGATTGTGCCGTGGACACTTTCTAAAGCTTGGTAAACCGGCACCGTACCAATAGGAACAGGTGAAGCTTTAATGATTGCGGTACGAATTTCATCCAAATTACCGCCGCCTGTAGACAAATCCATCACGGTATCAGCACCGTACTTCACCGCCAGATTCAGCTTATCAACTTCTTCTTGAAGATTAGAAGAGTTGGGGGAAGCGCCGATATTAGCATTAACCTTACATTTAGAGGCGATACCAATAGCCATCGGCTCTAGATTAGTGTGATTAATATTAGCAGGGATAATCATTCGCCCCCGCGCCACTTCATCACGAATGAGATCGGCAGGGAGATTTTCGCGTTGGGCGACGTAGTGCATTTCTTCGGTGATAACACCTTGGCGGGCGTAGTACATTTGAGATACATTACTCTGCCCACGTCGTTTAGCAACCCATTCTGTCCGCATATTATGATTCCTCAATAAACAGCTTCCCTCCGCTGGTATTACCCAGACTCAGGTGTTAAGGGTGTGATCTCAGCCTGGTTATGTAGGCACCCCTAGCATTGATGTAGTGTATCACCTTCGTTATATCTAGGAGCAGGGGTATTAACAATTTATGAGGAGAGGGTGGTGTTAAGTTATTTTTTCTGAGTCTAATACTGCTTCATAGATTTCTTCTGGAGTCATTGAGGCGGGATAAGTCGCACAGGGAAGTTTTACCGTCACAACGATCTGCGTGGCAGGTTTGAAAGATTTACCATCTCAGGAATTATCGAGAAACTTTTATAACAAATGTTTATTAAATGCAAAAAAGGCGATCGCACCCTCACACCCTTCAAACAAAAACTTTTAACCACAAGGTATTATGGGGCGATCGCTTTGACTTGGTACAATTAGACAACAACAAAATTAGTTGCACTTAGTGACAATCCATCGCTGAGTTGCGCGAATTGTACCTGAGTAAACGTGCCACCGCTACCATCTTGGTCAAAGAACACCGCACCTGTACCGTTATCGTAGATAAATCGTTGAGCGTCCGTTGTCGCGGCTGAACCGATGGTAAACTGACCAGTTGAGAGTACGCCTTTTGCTAAAGATCCGCCGAAACCAGCAGCCGAAACCTGAATAACTTCAGCAATCGGGTCGAAGTCATAAAGACTATCAACACCTTCATTGTAATTATTGAAGGCAAATGTATCAGTGCCTTCTCCCCCACACAGACAATCATTGCCTCTCCCTCCATTCAGGAGATCGTTGCCATCATTTCCGAAAAGGAAATCGTTACCATTACTGCCTACAATAGTGTCAGTGTTAGCTGTACCAAAAATATCTAATTGTTGAATATTCTGGTAGCTAACTAGATATGTCCCAGCCGTAATTGAACCTTGGTTAGTGATTGTATTGAAAGTTGAGGTGATTCCCTCAGTAGTAAAACTTCCATAATCGATAGACAAATAATCGTCGCCTGTACCTCCATCTACCGTTTGAGTAACTAAAACAGAGGGAGTAACAGAGGGGGCGCTCAAATGGAAGGAGTCGTTGTCACTCCCTCCTTTAAGGGTGTTATTACCACTAACACTGTAAGCATAAAATTGATCGTTCCCGAATCCACCATCTAAAAGGTTATTTCCAGAAGAGGAAGAAATATCCAACACATCATCCCCAGTTCCGCCCTTAAGGGTGTTCTTGCCAGTGGTGTTAGAAGCATAAAGTTGATCGTTCTCAGAACCACCGTTTAAAAGGTTATTTCCAGAAGAATGAGAAATGTATAGATAATCATTTCCTTCTCCTCCATTAAAGGTATTATTGCCAGTGGTGTTATAAGCAGAAAATGAATCATTCTCAGAGCCACCGTCTAAAAAATTTTTCCCAGAAGAATTATTTATATTAAAATAATCACCTCCAGATCCTCCTTTAAGAGTGTTGTTGCCAGTGGTATGGGAAGCATAAAGTTGATCTTTTCCCAAGCCACCGTCTAAAAGGTTTTTCCCAGAAGAAAAGGAAATATCAAGAATATCGTTACCGAAATCACCGTATAGGCTATTATTTCCTTCACCACTATATAGGGTGTCATTACCATCTCCTCCAGAAAGGTTATTATTGGTAGTTTTGTCTATCCTAATGACATCATCAGCATTAGTACCTTTGATATTTGCCATAACTTCTATTTACCTAAATTGATTTTTCAGAGGCTTGCTGTTTTTACGCACAAAAAATCGGCCGAAAGTTGACACTTTTGGTATAGTTTATGTCGCAATTGAGAAACACAAATTTTCACTTTGACCAACCTTTTGACAGGCTAGAAAGCACTTTTTGTCTAACTTACTGACACAATACAGTTGATTAATCTAATCACTATAGTGTTTGTTTAGTTGAGTGTCACTACTTGGAATGGCATTTTTTTACTGCTTGTATTTAGTATAAAAATCTTACAATAATTACGTATTTATATCTTGAAAATCGAAATAAGTTACTGATGATCAAGGATAAATAAGAAAAAAGATTTTTATCATACGTTTCTGTACACAGATGAAGCATAAAGCTTGGCACAGGGCAGATTCTAGTCTAATACAAAGTTGATAGGTGTCTCTTGGATAAGTCAAAATTATGCCCTCAGACTGAAAGGTTGAGGGCTACTGACAAAAGTGATATATCCTAGGGTAAATTACTTAGATGAGCGATCTATGCGTTAATTGAACCGAATTCGGATTTGATATTACAGATTAGACAACAAAAAAATTAGTTGCGCTTAGTGATAATCCACTGCTGAGTTGCGCTAATTGTACCTGAGTAAAAGTACGACCCCACTACCATCTTGGTGAAAAACCGTACCTGAACTGATAGTAAATTATCAATATCCTATTATTTAGTACATCTGTTTCAGCAAGTAGGCACAGCTAATTTGGCGTGTTTGTTAACGTAGTCCACAAATAATTGCTTCAGTCGGGGACTCACGCCAGCGTGTTCAAAGAATCCAAAACCCAGATTCTTAGCTTTTGCTAAGGTTTCTTCTGGTGTTAATCCTTCCTGGATAGCAATACTTAAGAGTGCAATTCCAGTCGAGCGCATCCCGGCTGCACAATGCACAACTGCTGGTTTAGGAATTTCTTCGAGTGTTGTGAGGATTTTGGTAATGGCCTCTTCATTCAAGTTTTTTAAATCTACCTTGAGTGGAACATTCTTATAATGCAGCCCCAATGCTTCAGCTACTTTTTGCTCATCCTTGGAAAATCCTAGCTCATCAGGCGATCGCAAATTCAGAACGGACTTAAAACCTTCTTGGATAGCTTGCTCAAGCTGTTTTGGTATAACTTGTCCTGTTGTCGTTAAGTTTTCGTTAATCTGTATGGCGTTGATCACATTGACTCCTTTTGACTTTCTAATGGCTTCCAGCTTGGTAAATAGTCGAATCAGCAAGCTTTGAGAAGTTATTCAAATAAGCACCGCAAAATTAGCTAAATATCAAAAGATATTGCTTGATTACTTCAAAATATGTCTTTTGAAGTTGGTTATTTTATTGCTTTATTCATAATATACGGTTTGCCGATAGATTTAGTGGTAATTAGAGCTTATTATGATTTTCACTGATACAATTATCAGAGCTTATATATCAGCTGGTAGAGGTGTGACAGCAGGTATTGATTTTGGGCTGGCGATTCTGGGAAGCGATGTCTACGACGGACTACGGATGCGAGTCACACAGGAAATTAGACAACAAATTGTCCAGCGAGTTGTGACTCAATTGGAAACTGCTAATATCAGTAAAGCAATTAAAGATTTGGCTACTTGATCTGTTGCGATGTCTACGACGGGTGGTTCCTGAGCGCAGTCGTACCACTTCGTGGAAGCAAGCTACGCGCAGCGTCTCCGACAGGAGAAGGGCTACGCCTACGCAACTAAAATGTCTATAACCATGCCAAAAAGTCAAACAGACATTTAATCTGGATGTCAGTCATGAACCTATGAGCGCTAACGAAATATATCTTCGACCTGCTCAAGAAACAGATGCGTGGGTGCTGAGTGCAATTCATATTGCTGCTATCAAAGCTCTGCCTGCAACTTTCTACACCGAAAAAGAACTTTTAGCTTGGCGTAATTACCGCGACAAACCGGATGGTTCAAATATCTTGAAGAGCATGAAAGTGGAAACTTGCAAAGTTGCAATGAAAGGAGATGTTGTTATAGGTTTTACTAGCTTCATTGTTGATGAACTTATCGGGTTGTATGTCCATCCTAAATATCAAGGTAAAGGGATTGGACGTGCTTTAGTTCAACATTTTTGTGACGAAGCAACCGCTCAAAGTATAGATAAGGTAATTACAACTGCTAGTCTTTATGCTGAAGGATTCTATTTAAGACTGGGATTTACTGCGCTCCAAAAAGCACCTCATTATTTAAGAAAGGGGATAGTTGTCCCAGTTACGAAAATGAGTAAAACATTAGCTACCACACCGAGATAAATTTAAGTCGATATCAAGATTATTTTTCTTTAATTTTCAACAACTTTGGAGACATAACTTACGATGAAAATAAGTACTTGCCAGTATAAATGAATAAAAGCATCCGTTCATCAACTCTCACCCGTATACGTTTGATAGAAGCCGCCTCGCAAGTATTTGCCAGTTTAGGTGTTCAAGGAGCGACTACCCGTGAAATAGCTCGTGTTGCTGGTGTGAATGAAGTGACTTTATTTCGTCACTTTGCTAGCAAAGAACAACTTCTGGGAGCAGTCATCAAAAATGCCTTGGCACTCCAGACCGAAGCACTTGCATATCCCGAAGCGTGGACACAGGATCTAAAAATTGATTTAACACAATATGCCCATCTTTATAATACTATGCTAGAAGCACAGGAGGACTTAATTCGTACATTTATTGGAGAAGCTAAACGTCATCCTGAAGCAGCTAAACAAGTGATTCAAGAAGCCGCCAAGCCTTTAGGAGAAAAGCTGATCGCTTATCTGCAATCGGGTCAGAAACTAGGCACTGTCAGAGTAGACCTCGATCCATTTCCAGCAGTTGATATGTTTACAGGAATGCTGTTAGCTGGAATGCTATGTCGCAGTGCAAAATTCAACCAAGGCAGCTATAGCTGTGAGGACTATATTGAAACCTGTGTAGATATTTTTGTGCGTGGTATCAGTACTTCTAACAGTTCTCAATGCGGCTGTAAGTTCTGAGCTAAATTTAGATAATTTATGTCAATAATATGGTTTAAAAATAGTTGAAATTAGCGTTTGGGGATAATTATTTTTCACAATTTAAAATCTGTTCCAAACTCAATTATTTTATTTAATTTGAGATTCATAACAGTTATTCATAATTAGTAGTTTCTGTAGAGCCGCCATTAACTAAAAGCGCTTGTTGTTTTGCCAGCACTTGTTTGCGTAACAAGAGCAATTTTCTATCTTTAATACCTTCTGCGATTAATCCATCAACAGTTTTCATGAGATAATCAGCGCAGGAACCCAATTTTCCAGATGCGGTGGCAATGCTATTAACAGTAGTTGTTAATGGGATTTTATGAGCGTACCTGGGATGCTGGCGATTAACAATAAAGGCGATCGCTTTAAATTCTTGCGTACTATCAAATACTCTTACCCAACGGGCAACGTAGACACCAGCTAACATTTCCCGTCGCCAAATTAGCAATAATTCGGATGCTACATCAGCAGCAGCAATTCGATAAACAATACCACGACAACTACCGCCGCGATCGAGTCCTAAGAGTAATCCGGGATTCTCTGGAGTACCGCGACCGAGAATCATCCATGTACAGAAACACCGATGCCAACCATAAATTATCCCAGCACGGCGCTCGACGTATGTGATTAGGGGATTCCAAATCAGGGAACCGTAAGCAAATATCCAGATATCAGAATTTGGTAGTTGGTGTTGTAGTATTTCATGGAGCGATCGCTGTAACTCATCTTCGCTCAGGGTAGTTAACTTGATTCCAGAATGTGATGCTTCTAACAGTCTCGTCTGGGCGTTTCCGGCTTCCAGGTCGCTACGACTGAGTGACATAATGTAGATTATTTCCTTCTCTGCAAATATTCAGTAATTTTACTATATACTTAAGATAAATTAATCATAGTATCGCCTCCTTTTCCGTAAGTCTAACTATAGCCAGCAGTATCTTGGTGATGCTAATCCACCAAATAAGGAGCAACCTTTGTGGCATCTATGACATGGTGTAACAGAGCTTTAATGCAATATTTGTAGAGACGGCGATTTATCGCGTCTCTTAACCCAAGCGTATTGAACTTTAATGTTCTTGTCCCGTTGGCCGGATAAGAATTTCGTTGACATTAACGCGCGACGGTTGCGTGACGGCATAAACGATCGCAGCAGCAACATCTTCGCTATGCAGAGGTGTAATTGCCTTGCGCCGTTCCTCAATACGTTGTTTGGCAACTGGATCGGTAATTTGGTTCTCAATTTCCGTATCCACCAAACCAGGTTCAATAATGGTGACGCGGATGTTGTCCTTGTGAACTTCTTGGCGTAAAGCTTCTGAGAGGGCATTAACACCCCATTTGGTAGCATTATAAACACCGACACCTGCCCGTGCTGTCCGACCTGCCACTGAGGAGATATTGACTATGTGCCCCGATTTTTGCGCCTTCAACAGAGGTAAAACAGCGTGGGTAGCATATAGCAGTCCTAGTACGTTGATGTCGAACGAGCGCCGCCAGTCTGAGCTATTTCCAGCTTCAATGGTTCCGAGTAAGGCAATCCCTGCATTATTCACCAGGATATCGACCCTTCCCAATTCTGCATTGGCCTTTGCCACCAAGTTATTTACCTGGTTTTCATCAGTCACATCAGTAACAATGGGCAATGCCTTACCACCACTAGCTTCAATCCGTTCTGCTAATGCCTGAATGCGATCGCCACGCCTAGCAGCCAGTACTACTGTTGCTCCAACTGAAGCCAATGCGATCGCAGTTGCTTCTCCAATTCCTGCTGAAGCACCAGTGATAATTGCTACTTGTTCTTTTAATTTACCTGTCATTTATTTAATTCCTTAGTGATTGGTAATTGGTAATTGCTAATTGAGATTAGTTATTTCCCCCCTGCTCCCTGCCCCCCTACCTCTTCCCGATCCTCAAAACGGATGCGACTGCTGCTCCACAAAGTATTAGGGCTGCAAAACGAAAAGTTCCTTGGAATCCCGCAACGATCGCATCAGGAGGGGCAACAGAAACATCTGCACCCGCAGACATACTAGCGATTAATGCTCCAAAGACTGCCCCGATCAAAGAAACTCCTACTGTGTTCCCTGATGTCCGTGACAAAGATAGTAGCCCAGAAGCAATTCCTAGCCGCTCCCTTGGTACTGCTCCCATAACAGTGCTGTTGTTGGGCGATTGGAATAAACCCAGTCCAATACCATAAATAAAATAGCGTGAAACATAGCCTAGCTCAGTAATCTGAGCATCAAAGGTGCTAATGCCCAAACAGCCACCTATCATTAACCCCAGTCCAATTGGGCTGATTAGTCGAGCGCCAAAGCGGTCAGAAAGTATTCCCCCTAGTGGGGCAATTAACCCACTAAGAGCCTGTCAAGAAACAACTTTTACAAGTTTTAGAGAATATTGAGGGTTGGTGAGATAGTGTAATTCCATTCGCCATGAAATTCATGTGGC